>JAHZFN010000229.1 GCA_019421315.1 Peptococcaceae bacterium
AAAGACCGCAGTCAATATGACGTTTATGCCCAGGTTTTGAAGGCGGATCGGGCGGTCGAAGAAAGCTACGGCGAAAGCTACCGCTATTTTAAAGGTGTGGGCTATGATATTCCCTCTGCCGTTGAAACAATCTATAATCAGGGTTCGGGCGAGCTGGCGTTTGCTCATAACAAGCTGTATTTGTTCAGCCACGACGCAACCAAAAATATGACGGAAATGCGGGGCGTACTGCTTGGTGATATTTTCGATATTCGCCCCCAAAGCTACTGCGGCGTTGTCAAAAATGATATGAGCTATTTTATGGCTTCCGTTGGCGAATACGGTTTTGACTGCTGCTATAAATTATTGCAGCTGCTGAAAGAAACCGACAATGTACCGACGGTCAGCGATTTATTGGGTGTATTGTCGGACGAGGGTAAAACCATATTAATACCTGAGGTTGAGGTTCAAAACGGCGTTGTCGGTATCAGCAAATGGCTGGTTGTGGACATCAACGGCGTGCAGTCTATGGTAAACCGAGTTTACCGTTGAAGGCAAAAAAATAATTTAGTTATTGCGAAAAATACGGAAACGGTAATTTTGTTAAGGGCGGATAAAAATGGGTAAAAACAGCGGAAAAATCAAAAAGCTTTTTTTCGGTAAAATTGCGGAAAAGCAACCAAAAAACAAAGATAATAAATATAATAAGAACAGCAAGAACGGCAAAAATAAAGACGGTTTGTCAAACAATCCAAAAAATAATGAAAATAATGAAAATAATGAGGTAAAAGCAAAAAACGAAAGTCCAATTACGGAAAAAATCAGCAAAACCGAGGCTTTTTTTATCTGTCTGTCGCTGTTTTTGCCTTTTACCTTGGGGCTGACAATTTTTGAAAAGCAGCTTGGTGTTTGGAGTATGCTTTTGGTCGCTTTGATTACGGCGGTCGGTTTGCTTTTGGCGGTTTTGTACGGTTTATGGTACAGGAGCTTTGGTATAATAGGTATTGATGAGATATTTTCGGCAGTGTACGGTAAAATCGGCGGCAAAATCATGCTTTTTATCATGCTGGCGGCTTTTTGGGCGGTTTTTGTGGATATGTCGTATACCGTTGCATATTTTTGGGGGCTGACGGTTGGCGCTGATGTTTTTGGCATATTGGCGGCAATTTTGCTTTTGGTTGCTTTGATGTCGGTGTCGGGCGGCTGGGTAATTGGGCGTTTGGCACGGCTTGTGGTTTTTATTGCGTTGGGTTTGCTGATTGCAGGCATTTTGTCGGTTGTTGCCAAGGGCAGCCTTGATAATGTTTTTGTTTTGCAGATTGCCGACGGTTGGCAGTGGACACATCTGGCTTTTGGCGGCTTTGCCGTAACCTACGGTTTGGCGATGTTCCTTTTGCCGTTTCTGCGGGATATAGCCTCGGCGGAGGAGATTGCGGCTTATCATGAACAGTTGGCTTGGGCTGCGGATAATGAAAAATATCCGTGCAGTCAAAAAGAAAGCTCCGCATCGGAAAAAGCCGAAAATATGCTGTCGAGTAAAATAAATCAAACAAACAAAAATAAAAACTGCGAAAAAAACGTTAATACACAAAATAAAAATCAAGAAAATAAAAGCGGCAAAGGCTCCCAAGTGCGGGAGATTGAAGTAAATGCCGCAGAAAAATCCAATGCCAAAGGCAAAAGCCGAGTTGCTTTTTTTGCGGCGGCTGTCATTGTCTCGGCTTTGATTTTGTTGCTGGCGGCTTACGGCAATTTGTCTGTTTTAGGGGTTACTTTGCGGGAATATCAGCTGCCTTTTTCCCATTTGCTTAAATACTTTGCTTTGGGCGAAAGCTTCAACCGCACGGAAATCATCGGTGTGATGCTGTATTGTTCAATAGGAACTGTGGCGCTGGCGTTTATGCTATGCGCCATGAACAGACTGACAAATATGATAATCGCCGTAAAAAGCCGCTTTTGGCTGGCTGTTTGCTGGGCGGTTCTGACATATGCGGCGGCTTTTGTGCTTTTGCCGGAACCGCGGCAGATGACGGAAATGCTTGGGGGCTGTGCAAGTTATGCCGTTTGGCTGGCGGCGGTTTTCATTCCCGTTTTAACACTTGTAATCAATGCAATAAAAAAACATTAATTCATTAATGCTTTAGCAGGAAAAAGCAAGCCTTTTGCAGAATTATATCTTTTGTATGTGTTTATTGTGTTCATATGATTTTAGGAGGGTATTATGGCATACAAAAGCAGGCTTGCTTCCAAGGAAATTACCGAGCTTTTTGAAGCAATTATGACATTGAAAAATACAGAGGAATATTATCGTTTTTTTGAAGATTTGGCAACCGTCGGCGAATTGCAGTCTTTGGCGCAGCGGCTTTCCGTTGCCAAAAAGCTGGTGGCTGAAGAAAAATATACTTCTATCGCCGAAGAAACGGGCGCCAGCACCGCAACCATCAGCCGTGTCAAACGCTGCCTTAATTACGGCGCAGACGGTTACAAGCTGGTTTTTGAACGGCTTTCCGAAAAAGAAGATTAATTTCAAAATAAAATTGGCAGAAAAATTTGCCAAATCAATTACAAACAACGTGCGGAATTTAAGATATTTGCGGCAGAAAAATCATAAAATCGGTGTTTGACAGGCGTTTGTTTGACAAAAAAAAGAAACAAGAGATAATGAAGAGGAGATAAAATTAAATGGATTTTTTAGATCAGCTGAACGATATGCAGAGGTTGGCTGTAACAACCACAGAAGGCCCCGTGTTGGTTTTGGCGGGCGCCGGAAGCGGCAAAACAAAGGCTCTGGTTTCCAGAGCCGCTTATTTGTTACAAGCCGAAAATGTTTTTCCGAGCAACATTTTGGCAATTACCTTTACCAACAAAGCGGCAAGGGAAATGCAGGAAAGAATGGAAAAGCTGACAGGTTATTCCGTGCAGAATATGTGGGTCGGTACTTTCCATGGCATTTGCCTGCGGATTTTGCACAGGGAAAGCAAATATACCGCTTACGACAGCAATTTTGTTATTTACGATGACAACGACCAGCAGATTTTGCTGAAAAATATTATTAAGCAAAAAGGCTTAAATGATAAAGAATTTGCGCCGAGGGCGGTCAGCTCCGAAATCAGCCATGCCAAAAATATTTTGCTGACCCCCGATGATTACGACGCTGAAATTACGACGGAATGGGAAAACACCGTCGGGGCCATTTATCGGGAATATGCTAAAAGAATGGTGGAAGCCAACGCCATGGATTTTGACGATTTGATAATGAAAGTGATTGAGCTTTTTGAAAAACATCCCGAACGTTTGGAATTTTATCAAAATCATTTTCGTTACATACTGGTTGACGAATATCAGGACACAAACTACGCTCAGTATAAATTGATTACAATGCTGGCGGCGGCGCACCGCAATATCTGCGCAGTCGGCGACCCCGACCAAAGCATTTACAGCTGGCGCGGCGCCGATATTTCCAACATTTTGAATTTTGAGAAGGACTATCCCGATTGCAGTGTCATTAAGCTGGAGCAGAATTACCGTTCCACCAAAAATATTTTGGAAGCCGCCAACAAGCTGATTTCCCACAATATTCAAAGAAAACCGAAAAACCTTTGGACAAACGCCGAAAGCGGACCTTTGATTGATTATCACGAGCTGCCCGATGACAGCAGTGAGGGTACATATGTTGTGGAAACAATCGCCGTGAACCGTTCGCAGGAAAAGCGGTCTTTTAAGGATTATGCCGTAATTTACCGCACCCATACGCAAGCCCGTGTCATAGAAGATGCCCTGATTAAATTCGGCTATCCTTACAAAATTTACGGCGGTCTGCGTTTTTACGAAAGAAAGGAAATCAAGGATACATTGGCTTATCTGCGGGTTCTTATTAACAGCGCCGATGATTTGAGCTTGACAAGAATTATCAACGAACCCAAACGCAGTATCGGTAATACTTCCGTGGAAAAACTGCGCTCCTATGCCGAAGCTGTCGGCTGTTCTTTGTACGACACTCTCCACGATGAGCAGGCTTTGGCAAATGTGGGCGCAGCCGCCCGCAAGAGTATTGCCAAATTCTACGATATGATGGAAAAGCTCCGCAGTAAGGTTAATGAAATTTCCATCCCGGAGCTTTTGGACAATCTTTGGGTGAGCCTCGGTTATCGGGAGCATTTGGAAAAGCTGGACGCCACAACTGCCGAGGCAAAGATGGAAAACTTGAAAGAATTTGTGGCGGCGGCTGTGGAATTTGAAAATAACTGCAAGGTTGCCGTGGCGGCGGCGGAAGCCCGAAAATCAAGCCCCGATTACGACGAGATTATGGACAGCATTGAAGACAAATTGCCGACTTTGGATAATTTTTTGGCGCAAATTAGTTTGGCAACCGACTTGGACAAGTGGGACGAGGACGACGGCGCCGTTACGCTTTTGACAATGCACGCCACCAAAGGCTTGGAGTTCCCCGTGGTTTTCATGGTAGGCATGGAGGAAAAGATTTTTCCGCACAGCCGTTCTTATATGGACGAAAACGAGATGGAGGAGGAACGCCGCCTTTGCTATGTTGCCATGACCAGAGCCAGAGAACGCCTTTATTTGTGCGGTTCTCAAAGGCGAAATGTTTTCGGGCAGTATGAATATATGCGCCCCAGCCGTTTCATCGGCGAAATCCCCGACGAGTTCATGGAAATTCATACAATGCAGCAGACATTTACCAAAGCGCAGTCAGCGGGCAAAGCAGGCACAAGCCGAAAAACCAATATTTTCACAGGCAAAGGCAGTGATACCGTCAAGAAAACCAAAACCGCAGATGTACAGCTGATTAATATCGGCGACAAGGTTCAGCACGCCAAATTCGGTGTGGGCATTGTGGTTAAGGTTGACGGCAAGGGTGACGACGCCCAATTGCATATTGCGTTTGCGGGGCAGGGTATAAAATCCTTTATTCAAAAATAT
>JAHZFN010000230.1:0-2466 GCA_019421315.1 Peptococcaceae bacterium
AGTTTCCAAACACGGTTCAGGAAGCGGTAACAGCCGTCAACAGCAGAGTCGTTCCATTCCAAATCTCTTTCCGGCGGAGCGGCAAAAAGAATGAACAATCGGGCAGTATCGGCGCCGTATTTATTGATGATTTCTTCGGGGCTTACAACGTTACCAAGAGATTTACTCATCTTTGTGCCGTCTTTCAGAACCATACCCTGGGTGAGGAGGTTTTTGAAAGGTTCTTCCACAGATACCAGATCCATGTCGTAAAGAGCTTTGGTGAAGAAACGGGCATACATCAAATGCAAAATGGCGTGTTCAACACCGCCGATATATTGGTCAACATTCATCCAATAATCAACTTTTTCTTTATCCCAAGCTTTTTCGGCATTTTTCGGATCACAGTAACGCAGGAAATACCAGGAGGAGCAAACAAAGGTGTCCATTGTGTCGGTTTCGCGTCTGGCAGGACCGCCGCAAACAGGACAGATTGCTTCTTCAAAATGAGCGGAGGTTTTCAGCGGAGATTCGCCTGTTGGCAAAAATTCCACGTCGGTTGGCAGCATGATAGGCAGTTCGGATTCCGGAACAGCCTGAGCACCGCATTTATCACAGTAAACAATGGGAATAGGAGCACCCCAGTAACGCTGACGGCTAATGAGCCAGTCACGCAAACGGTAGTTGACAACTCTTTTACCAAGACCCATTTTTTCCAGCTTATCGGCGATGGCGTTAATGCCGTCGGGGATGTTTTTCATGCCGTCAAATTCTTCGGAATTTACCAAAACACCCCTGTCTTCGTAAGCCGCTGTCAATTTTTCGTCGGCTTTGTCAAGGCTTTCGGCAACAACACAAATAATATCCAAACCGTATTTGGTGGCAAAATCAAAGTCACGCTGGTCGTGAGCAGGCACACCCATAACAGCACCTGTACCATAGTCCATCAAAACATAGTTGGTAATCCAGATGGGAACTTTTTTGCCGTTGACAGGGTTCACCGCATAAGCACCGATGAACATACCTTCTTTTTCCATATCGCCGGAGGTTCTTTCCACATTGGAAAGCTTGCTGACTTTATTGATGAATTCCTGAACGGGAGCTTCGTATTCGGTACCTTTAACCAGTTTCTGCACCATCGGGTGTTCGGGAGCCAAAACCATATAGGTTACGCCGTAAATTGTATCGACACGGGTTGTGAAGATGGGCAGTTCGTCGCCTGCCTCCGTTTTGAAAACGGCTTCCACACCTTCGCTTCTGCCGATCCAGTTGTTCTGCATGGTTTTAACCTTTTCGGGCCAACCGGGCAGTTTTTCCAAATCGTCCAAAAGTCTTTGGGCGTAGTCGGTAATTTTGAAGAACCATTGATCAAGGTCTTTTTTAACAACCTCAGTACCGCAGCGTTCGCATTTGCCTTCCACAACCTGTTCGTTGGCAAGAACTGTGGCACAGCTGGGACACCAGTTTACAGCGGCGTGTTTTTTGTATGCCAAGCCTTTATTGAAAAGCTGAACAAAAAGCCACTGAGTCCATTTGAAATAATCGGGCAGACAGGTTGCAACCTCTCTGTCCCAGTCATAGCTGATACCCATGGATTTCAGCTGATTTCTCATATTGTCAATGTTGGAAAGTGTCCAGTCTTTGGGGAACACGCCGTGTTTGATGGCGGCATTTTCCGCAGGCAAACCAAAGGAATCCCAGCCCATAGGGTGCAGAACATTGTAACCCTGCATATTTTTAAAACGAGCCACAACATCGCCGATAGAATAGTTGCGGACATGACCCATGTGCAGATTGCCCGACGGATAGGGAAACATTTCCAAAACATAGTATTTTTCTTTGTCGGAATCTTCGTTTACTTTGAAAACTTTTTCATCTGACCATTTTTTTTGCCATTTGGCTTCAATTTCCTGAGCGTTATACTTTCTTTCCACTCTTTTTACCCTCCTTAAGGATAGATGTGTATCTAAACAAAATTAAATGCAAATAAAAACACCTTAACTACTATATATTACAGCAATTTCGCATTTTTTTCAACTGTTTATCCGATATTTTCGGCAGAAAGCAGGAATTATTACAAAACGGCATATATCTTAAAAAGTTGAACGGACAAAACAAAAAAACAAAGCGAACTTGCCAAAAGCCCGCTTTAATCATTATATTTAAAAATCACACTTAAAAATTTCGGTTTATTTAGTACCGCAAAGATTGAGCAAGGTAACGCCTATTAAAACCAGAATTATGCCGATGACACCCAAAACAGTAATGCTCTCCTTAAAAAGAAAAACCGAAAGTAATGTGGAAACGATAATCCCCACAGCGCTCCAGGTGGCATAGCCGACACTTAAATTTATGGAAAGCAATGCTTTGGAAAAAGCAAAAAAGCAAACCATATACGAAACAATACAAAGCAATGACGGCATCAATTTGGTAAACCCCATGGATGTTTTCAAAAATGTTGTGCCGACCAACTCCAAAACTATGGCG
>JAHZFN010000230.1:2476-4080 GCA_019421315.1 Peptococcaceae bacterium
ACCTCCGAAACAAAAATTTTAATAACAGCCGCGGACACGGAACTTGGCGCCGATTTTTTCGGCAATGCCCCGACATTCCTCGATTTCCTGCGGCGTAATGACATCGACCACGCTCATGGTTACATCAGGAATCAGCTTAACGGCATTTTCCGTAAATTTAAGCATTGCGGGGTAAGCCTTTTCACCGAAAGACGGGTGGCAAATTTCCATATAACGGCGGCTGTTGGGCGCATTCAAACTGACAGAAACAGCATCGATATGACCTGCAATCAGCTGTGCCGTATCGGTGTTATGAATCAAATCGCCCAGACCGTTGGTATTGATACGCACCTTCAAAGAATAGCTTTCTTTGATGTAATCGGCAATCCGGATAACGTCGTAAATTCTTTCCATCGGCTCGCCGTAGCCGCAGAAAACAACCTCGTCATATCGAAAAAAATCCGTTTTTTCCAAGGCCGCCAAAACCTCGTCCGCAGTTGGTTCATCACTGAGCCAAAGGTTTTCCGCCGAACCCAAAGCGTCAACCTTGCTGCGTACGCAAAAATCGCAGCGGCAGGGGCAGCGGTTTGTCAAATTGAAATACAAACCGTTGTCGTAATTATACATAAAATCCATTTTACATCTCTCCTGCAAACACTTTTCACATAATTGATTTACACAATTAATCTTACTATAATTTTATCTTCAAAATTTAATTAAAAAAATTTTTAAAGCCTGTGCAGAAAATGCTCAATCAAAACGCCGTCCGCCGTATCGCCGCCTTTTTCGGCGGTGAATTCCGCCGAGATATACACAAACTCGGCAGCCTTTTCCAAAGCCTCGCCGATACTCAATCCGTTCACCAAAGCGCCGCAAAGCACTGAAGTGAAAACATCACCCGTGCCGTTGAAATGTGGATAAACCAACGGATGAACGGTATGAGCAAATTCGCCTTTATCCTTTTGATATGCCAAATTCAAAATTTTATCTTCGTGAGTTTTGACGCCTGTCAAAACGGCAATTTTCGGTCCCAGCTCCGTCAGCCGTGCGGCAATATCTCTGCCCTGCTCCAAGGAAATAAACTCACCGTTATATTCCTCGTTCAGCAAAATTGCGGCCTCCGTCAAATTGGGCGTGATGATATCGGCGGCAGACACCAGTTCCCGCATTTTGCGGCACATAATATCGTTGTAGGTGGCATAAACGGCGCCGTTATCGCCCATAACGGGGTCAACAATCGCCAAAGGAGCCGCAATGCCCTTTTGCGTTTGCTTTTTTTTAAACGCCCTGATAATTTCCATCACAATGGAAACCTGCTTTTCCGAACCCAAAAATCCCGAATATACCGCCGCAAAATCCAAATCCAGCTTCAGCCATTCTTTGTAATAAGGCTCCATGCTATCGGTATAATCGCTGAAATAATAGGTTGGATACCCTGTGTGGTTGGAAAGCAACGCCGTCGGCAAAGGACAGCACTGCAAACCCATAGCAGACAAAACGGGAATGGCAACAGTCAAAGAACACCTGCCGAAGCCCGACATATCGTTTACGGCCGCCACCATCGGTAATCTGTACATTTCTGCGTTTTCCTCTCTTTATTCCTAATTTATTCCTCTCGTCTTAAG
>JAHZFN010000024.1:0-3543 GCA_019421315.1 Peptococcaceae bacterium
TCCCCGGGAGTTTATTGAAGAAATCAGAAATCGGCTGGATATTGTGGAGCTGGTCAGCCAATATGTGCCTTTGAAAAAGCAGGGTCGTAACTATGTCGGTCTTTGCCCTTTTCATTCGGAGGATACTCCTTCCTTTATTGTTTCGCCCGAGAAGCAGTTTTGCCATTGCTTCGGCTGTCATGAAGGCGGCAACGCCATAACCTTTTTGATGAAAATCGAAAATCTGACTTTCCCCGAAGCCATAGAAAAGCTGGCGGATAAATTCGGCATGGAGGTTCCACGCCAAAAGCTTTCTCATAAAGAAGAAGAGCATTTAAAGGCGAGAAAAGTCTATTTTGCCATCAACAATCTGGCGGCAGATTTTTATCAGGAATATCTTTGGTCAAAAGCCGGTAACGGAGCCAGAGCGTATCTGGAAAAGAGAGGTTTGACGGCTGAAATTGTCAAAAAATTTGCCTTGGGCTATGCTCCCGACGGCTGGGATAATCTGCTGAAATATCTTCTGAAAAAAGGTTACAGCCATAAACAGATTGAAGAAGCGGGGCTTATTACATTAAAAGATGGCATGAACGGACAGGTTAAGGCTTATGACCGCTTTCGAGACCGTGTTATGTATCCCATTTTGGATTACAAGGGTCAGGTTGTTGGCTTTGGCGGCAGAATACTGACCAATGATAAACAGCAGGCAAAGTATTTAAATTCCCCGGAAACCGCTTTTTTTCATAAATCGCAGAATTTATACGGACTTTTTGCCGCAGGCAATTCCATAAGACGTTTGGACGAGGTTGTGATAATGGAGGGCTACATGGACGTTATTGCCGCCCATCAGTTCGGTGTTGACAATGCTGTTGCCGCTCTGGGAACAGCCTTTACGCCCAACCATGCGTCGCTGCTCCGCCGTTACAGCAACAATGTGCTTTTGGCTTTTGACGGCGACGGAGCCGGAGTTAAGGCTGCAAATAAAAGCATGGATATTTTGAAAAATCTCAACTGCAATCTGCGGGTTGTGCATTTTCCCGATGACAAAGACCCCGACGAATTTATCCGTGAAAACGGCAAGGTTGGCTGGGATGATTACGTTCGGGAGAACGCTCTGGATTTTTGGGGATACAAATTGCAGCAGGGCTTGAAAGAAAACGATATTAATACGATTTCCGGCAAAAGCGGTTTGGTAAATGATTTAATGCCTTATATGCGGTCTTGCAAAAACCACGTTGAGCGGGAAGGCTTTGTCAATCTTTTGGCAAAAACTCTCGGCATCGGCGCCGACGCCGTTTACAGCGATTTGAAAAAAAATCACGGCGGCGACCGTCAGCCGGAAATTGTTTTGCCGAAGCCTGCTGTCAGTGAACAAGGCGAAAAAACAGCGCCGCCCGACCGATACGAAGCAAATTTGACACTTTTTATGCTCAATAGCAAAGCCATATATCAAAAAGTTGAAACTTTGTTGGGTTTGGATTTCACCAATCATAAATGTTTGCAGGAATTATTGACGTTAATAAAGAATTTAAAAGAAGATTACAGTTGGAAACCGTCCGCTTTGTTTTCTTATTTGGAAGACGAAGAAACGAAGGCGTTGCTTTTGAAAATGCTTTCCGTAGAGTTTGACGCCGCAGACCAAAAATATGCGGAAATGGCGGACGGCATTATAAATAAAATAATTATTAAAAGAAAAAAGCAAAAAATAGAGGAAAAGAAGGCAGCTTTAAAGAATTTAACTAAATTGGAAGACAGTAAGCAGCTTTTGGCGGAGATTATGTCTTTAGAAAACGAAATTCGTCATTTGCAGGGCTGCGCAGGGCAAAGTTAAGGATACATAAGGGTTTTACCGTTTGTTTTATGGGAAGAGAGGGTGCTTTTGTGAAAGCTGAAGAACTGAAAAACACCAATAATTTTGCAGAAGAAGTCAATATGAAAATTCATAAATTGGCAGAAGACCATAAAGAAGTTTCCATTGGTGAAATTTTGCAATTATTTAGCGGCCGTGAACTTTCTGCCGACGATATGGAAGTTATTTACGACGTATTGTCCAAAAACGGCGTGGAATTAAATAACGATAACGGCATTGACGAAGTTGAACCGGACGAGCCCGATATCAAAGAGCTGGAGCGGGAAGAAGGCGAAGTTGAAATTGACCTTTCCGTACCCGAAGGCATTTCCGTTGACGATCCCGTAAGAATGTATCTCAAGGAAATCGGCAGAGTGCCTTTGCTTTCGGCAGATAAAGAGTTTGAGCTGGCAATCCTCATGGAACAAGGCGATGAAGAAGCCAAAAAACGCCTTTCCGAAGCGAACCTGCGTCTTGTTGTCAGCATTGCCAAACGCTATGTGGGGCGTGGTATGCTCTTTTTGGATTTAATCCAGGAGGGCAACTTGGGTTTGATCAAAGCCGTCGAAAAATTCGATTATCGCAAGGGCTATAAATTCAGTACTTATGCCACATGGTGGATTCGCCAGGCCATTACCCGCGCCATCGCCGACCAGGCGAGAACGATCCGTATTCCGGTGCATATGGTAGAAACCATCAATAAGCTGAACCGTATTCAGCGCCAGTTGATTCAGGAGCTGGGCAGAGATCCCCAGCCGGAGGAAATTGCCAAGGAAATGCAGATTTCTGTGGAAAGAGTTCGGGAAATTTCCAAAATTTCTCAGGAACCCGTTTCTTTGGAAACTCCCATCGGCGAGGAAGAAGACAGCCATCTGGGCGATTTTATCGAAGATGAAGATGCTTTGGCTCCCGCCGAAGCCGCATCTTTCTTTTTGCTGAAAGAACAGCTGGACGACGTTTTGGGAACGTTGACACCCAGAGAAAAGAAGGTTTTGCAGCTGCGCTTCGGATTGGAAGACGGCAGATCCAGAACCTTGGAGGAAGTGGGTCATGTTTTCGGTGTTACCCGTGAGAGAATCCGCCAAATTGAGGCGAAAGCTCTGCGCAAACTACGTCATCCCAGCAGAAGTAAAAAATTAAAAGATTACCTTGACTAATAGTCAAATTTTCAAGTGCTTTTAATAAATTTTGATGTTAACTTTGATATTATTAAAAAAATCAAAAAAAATTAAAAAAACTCTTGACTATTTGTTTGAAATTGTATATAATATCAATCGTGGCAATTATGATTATTGATGTTCCCTGATAGCTCAATGGTAGAGCATTCGGCTGTTAACCGAAGGGTTGTTGGTTCGAGTCCAATTCGGGGAGCCAGTTAATTCTGCGTTTTCCGTAAACGCTTAATTATATAATAATCCCTGATAGCTCAATGGTAGAGCATTCGGCTGTTAACCGAAGGGTTGTTGGTTCGAGTCCAATTCGGGGAGCCAGAAAATAAAAGCAGATGTTTATCATCTGCTTTTATTTTTTATATGTGCATATATATTATTTGATAATTTACCGATAGATATAAATTTACTGATAGATATATTAAGGAATATGATTTCTGAATTTGTGATTTGCAGCGCCAACCGACCGAAAGAGCAATCTGTTTCTGTGTGAAGCAGATATAAATGTTTTTGATTACTGCAAGTTTTTTTTCATAATAGTTATTT
>JAHZFN010000024.1:3553-5640 GCA_019421315.1 Peptococcaceae bacterium
AAACAAGGAGTTTGAATAAAATCATTAATAATCAAGCTTCTTAATAATATAATGCAAGGCAGAACTTTAATCTTTAATAAATATTTTAATAAATTGTGCGGGCGGCAGTTGATAAATTCAATAAAAATTGAGAATAAAAATTGTTTACGTGATATTTGTCGGAAATCGGCAAAACTGTTGACATAAAATAGCATATATGTTATTATTTTATAGGTTAAATAATCCGTTTGGGATATTTATACTGCGAAATATTTTGTGGGGGCCTTTAGCTCAGCTGGTCAGAGCCTCCGGCTCATAACCGGACGGTCCAGGGTTCGAGTCCCTGAGGGCCCACCATGCAAAACAGCCTGTTTAACACTTTTTTAGTTCATTACAGGTTGTTTTTTTTGTTATTTTAAGTTATGTGAGTTTTAGTATATGATGAATTTATTTGTTGTTTAGCTGTTTGAAAATTACATATATTAATGCAAATGTAAAATCATAGAAAATCATGGAAAATTTTTAGATATTTGTCTTGCAAAATGAAAAAAATGAATGTATAATAGCAATCGTAAGTATTCTTTAGGAGAATATTTTTATGAGTATTTTTTTTCAGGAGGTTATTTTATTATGAAGAAAGCATTATGTTGTTTACTGGTTCTTTTGGGTTGCTTTGGTTTGTTTGGCTGCGGCGGCGATCAAGTTGATGATACCGCTGCTGATAACACTGATGCTGCGGCTGCCGATACTGAAGCTGCTGCGGAAGTTCAGCAAGACGAATTCCATGGCGTAACCTTTGAAGTACCTGCAGATTGGGAAAAAGTTGCAGATGAATCTAACCCCGATGTAGTTTATTATTCCACCGGTACCGATCTCCTGTTGCTGCAATATTCCAATGTTCAAGACAGCGTTGTGGACAATGCCGACGACTTTTTGAAAGGTATGGAAAGCGAATTTGATAACTTCAGCGTATCCAATCAAGAAGTTATTAATGTAGGTGGTACAGATTGCTTGCATTTTGAATTTACAGGCGCTTCAGAAGGCATCGAATATGCCGGTAACTGCATCTCTGTTAACGTTCCCGACGGTTTGGTTAGCATTGGTATGTATGATTCTGACAATGACGGCGATTACAGCAGCAGTTTCCAAGCTGTTCTTGATTCTATCCAAATCGCTCAATAATAGTAGTTATATATTTTGATCATATGTAATTGAGAATAGACTATAATCTCATTGCCAAACATATATAATACGGTTCCGTCTGATGACGGCAAAAACTGAAAATTACAAAAGCGCTCTCTTTCGAGAGCGCTTTTATATTGTTTGTATTATGTAATGAAAATTTTTAGTCAATAAAATTGGCAATCAGTTTACTAATATATTTACATAGCAAAGTCATAGTAAAGTGTATTTACCGTAAATTTTTTTATTAGGCGATAGCCATGCTTGCTGCCTCTTAACTTAAAATTAACATTGAATTAACAAATTTTTTAGAAAAGTTATCTGAATTTTAAATAGCCTATATGCATTGTTGACTTTTTGTGCTATTATTATAAATAGTGGGAGAGAATGGAGATTTAATCTACGGAGGAAAATAAGTTGAGTTTAACATCATTTTTACAGCTTTTCGGCGGTATCGGTTTGTTTTTGTACGGCATGAATGTTTTGAGCAGTTCTTTGGAAAAACTTGCCGGTGTCCGTTTGGAAAAATTTTTGGAAAAACTGACCAACAACAGATTAAAAGGCGTTGGTTTGGGGGCTGTCGTAACTGCCATTATTCAAAGTTCCGCCGCCACGTCTGTTATGGTTATCGGTTTTGTCAATGCGGGTATCATGAAATTGGCGCAGGCGGTTCCTGTGGTTATGGGTGCGAACATCGGTACTACCATTACCGCTCAGATTCTGCGTTTGGGGGATATTAACGGCGACAACATTCTTTTAACGTTGATTAAACCTGCTTCTTTTGCTCCGATTTGTATTTTGGCAGGCGCTGCGGTTTTGCTTATCAGCAAACGCTCCAAAACCAAGGATATGGCGTCTATTATTATCGGCTTCGGCGTTTTGTTTTTCGGCATGACAACGATGGAGGCCGCTCTTTCTCCTTTAAG
>JAHZFN010000024.1:5650-9427 GCA_019421315.1 Peptococcaceae bacterium
GGAAAGTGAAACTTTTGTTAATCTCTTCTATCTTTTCCGTCAGCCTATTCTCGGTTTGCTTTTGGGTTTGGCGGTTACGGCAATTTTGCAAAGCTCTTCGGCTGCTGTCGGCATTTTGCAGGCCATGAGCAGTACCGGTACCGTAACTTTCTCCATGGCTGTTCCCATCATTATAGGTATGAATATCGGTAAATGCATTACGGTAATCATTGCCAGCATCGGCACAAACAAAAAAGCCAAACGTGTCGTTCTGATCGACGTCATCAATAATGTGATCGGCGCTGTTTTCTTCATGCTGGTGATTTACAGTTTTCAGTATTTGGTGGGCTTCGGTTTTTGGGACAGCGTTGTCAACCGCGGCGGCATTGCCAATTTTCATACTATATTTAACGTTGTTACAACTATATTGGTTTTGCCGTTTTGTGCAGGTCTTATTGCGCTTTCCGGCAGAATTATTAAGGATAATGATGAAAACAAAATTGAAAAAGAAATTGCTTTGCTCAACGATGTAATTTTGAAAACTCCGTCGGTGGCTTTGCAGCAATCCAAAAAGGTTATCATAACGATGATCGATGCTGTTCGGCAGAATTATCAAATTGCTCTGGAGCTGATGGAACATTACGATGACAAAAAGGCGGCTGTTTTGGAACAAAACGAACGCTTTTTGGATCGCAGTGAAACCATTTTGGGCGACTATTTAATTAAAATTACAGGCAAAAACATCAGCGAATCGGACAGCCGTTTGGCAACGGAAATTATGCATACTGTGGGCGATTTTGAAAGAATCGGCGATTATTGTGTTAATTTAAAAGAGGTTGCCGAATACAATATTGACCAAGGTTTGGAGTTTTCCGATATTTGCCGCAAAGAACTGCTGCAAATGGAAAAAGCCGTTACCCATATTATCAATTTGACCCACGAAGCGTACACCAATGACGACGTTGTGGTTGCTCAAAGGGTTGAGCCTTTGGAAGATACCATTGATATGCTGGAGGAAATGCTAAAGCAGAATCATGTTGAACGTTTGAAACACGGCACGTGCAGTACGCAGGCAGGCATTTCTTTTGTTGAGGTTGTTACAAATCTGGAAAAAATTGCTGACCACTGCGCCAATGTGGCGGTTCATATTACACAGCGTTTAACCAAAAACGCCTCTTTGGATACGCACGTTCATCGTCAGCTGCTGCACGAAGGTCCCAGCGAAGAATTCAAGGCTCTTTACAGATACTATGATGAAATATACTGCAATCCCGTCAGAGATATGTATAAAGATTAACTCTGTATTTGGGGTTATCTGATGAAAAAAATAAAGCAGGTGCGGCGTTGGCGGCGCCTGTTTTTCCGTAAAAATTAATTAAAAAAGCCTTACATAAAGGGGAGGAATTCCATGGCAGAAGCAAGAGAAATTAAAAAGCCCAGCAAGGATCCGATGTCAAGAGTCAATGCTATAATTAATCACAAGGAATATCAGGATTGGATTATCGCCAACAATCAGGCGGAATACGGCAGTGAATACTGCCGCCACGGCTTGGAACACGCCTTTGACGTTGCCAGAATAGCCTATGAGCTTTGGCTGGATCATCAGGGCAATCCTGTGGCAAAGGACATTGTTTATGCCGCCGCCTTGCTCCATGACATTGGTTATTGGTCGAATTTTGAGGATTTGCACGAACACGGCGGGCATGATGAGGATTGCGATTGCCATGACCATGACTGCGGCTGTGAGGAGGAAGAATCTGCTTTTCAGGTGGGCGCTTCTCTGGCGGAGGAAATACTGCTGGACGCAGGCTACCATCCTGCTGTAATCGGCGAAATTCAAAAGGCAATCCGCAATATGGATCACATCGGCGTCGACGGCTTGAGCGCTGTTTTACGCCGTGCCAACGAATTGAGCCGACCTTGTTTTCTGTGCCCCATGCGGCAAAAATGCGCCAAGGAACCGAAAAATTTAAGGCTTGAATATTAAAATTAAAAAGCAATCAGTAATATTAAATTTAAGATATAGCAATACTAAGAGGTGTCAGAAATGCAATTAATTAAAACAGTAGAGGAAATGCAGAATTTAGGTTGGAAATGGCGTTTGGAGGGCAAAAAAGTCGGTCTTGTTCCCACTATGGGCTTTTTGCACGCAGGTCATCTGTCTTTGGCAAAGGCCGCCGTTGAAGAAAACGATATTACGGTTATGAGCGTTTTTGTTAATCCCATTCAATTCGGCGTTAACGAAGATTTGGATACTTATCCCAGAGATTTGGCGGGGGATATGAAAAAAGCCGAAAGTGTCGGCGTTGATTATATCTTTTCTCCCGAGCCTGCCGATATGTACCCCGCAGGCTTTGCCACAAAAATGGATGTAGAAGGCGTTACGGCAACTCTTTGCGGAGCCAGCCGCCCCGGTCATTTTCAGGGCGTTGCGGTTGTGGTTTCCAAGCTTTTCCATCTGGTTCAGCCCACCAACGCTTATTTCGGTCAAAAAGACGGTCAGCAGCTGGCTGTTATCAAACGCTTTGTGTCTGACCTCAACATTCCCGTTACCATTCACGGCGAACCAATTGTACGTGAGGCGGACGGTTTGGCTTTAAGCTCCAGAAACACTTATTTGGACGAAGAATGCCGAAAGCAAGCCTTGGTTTTAAGCCAAAGCCTGAAGCTGGCAAAAGAAGCTTATGACGGCGGCGAAAGAAATTCCGAAGCCCTGAAAACCCTTATTCAAAAGCATATTGAAACGGCGCCTCTGGCAAATATCGAATACGTGCAGGTTGTAGATCAATTGACGATGCAGCCCGTTGCCGATTTGACAAAGCCTGTGATGATTGCTTTGGCGGTTCGTTTTAAAACCACAAGATTGATTGACAACATTTTGTTAGGTTAACAAATAATAAAATAAAAAAACAACAAAGAGGTTGACGCAGAAAATGATACAGGATATTTTTCCCAAGGTTTACAACAATGCATATACGCCGTGTCTGCCCGAACTGCAGGATTTCGTAATGATTTTCAGCGGCAAAAAGGTTTTGGTGAAAAACACCGACGGCAATGTGGATTTACCGCATTTTGCCGATTTGCCGCCGAATGCAAATTGCCGACGGGAGCAATGTCGTTTTCTTTTCGCTGTTTCGGAAAAAAAATTCTTTTTGGCGGCGGATTTGGATTTATCTTTTGTCAACGATAATGTTTGGCAGTGGAAAGACCAAACTGTTTTCCGAGGTATGATCGGCGATTACAAGGCTTTTGCGGGCATAACGGCGGCTCAGCTCAACCGTTGGTATAACGATAATAAATACTGCGGCGGCTGCGGCGGAGCCATGCTGGCGGGAACCAAAGAACGTTCTTTAATCTGCGAAAAATGCGGCAAAATTATTTATCCCAGGATTAATCCTGCCGTTATTATCGCCGTAACCGACGGCAGCCGCCTTTTGATGACTCAATATGCCAACGGCAATTACAAAAGGTACGCCTTGGTGGCGGGTTTTGTTGAAATTGGGGAAACCTTTGAACAGACCGTTATCCGTGAAGTGCGGGAAGAGGTTGGTTTGCAGGTGAAAAATGTCCGTTATTTCGGCAGTCAGCCTTGGTCTTTTTCCGATTCCGTTATGATTGCTTTTTCGGCGGAACTGGACGGCTCTGACCGCATAACGCTGCAAAGGGAGGAATTGGCAGCTGCCAAATGGTTTGAAAAAGAGGATATTCCCAAAGATATGCGCCCCATCAGCATAGGCTACGATTTGGTGCAGGCGTTTATCAACAACGAGCTTTGATTATTTTAAGCTGATAATTTAA
>JAHZFN010000231.1:0-2082 GCA_019421315.1 Peptococcaceae bacterium
GTTCATACCCATGCCGTCGTCGGCAACCTCGATTTTACTTATGCAGTTTTCGGACGCATTTTGCGTAATGCTGACAGTTATGCGTTTGGCACCTGCGTCGATGGCATTTTCCACCAATTCTTTTACGACGGAAACGGGTCTTTCCACCACCTCGCCTGCGGCAATTTGGTTGGCGGTTTCCGTATCCAAAATGCAAATTTTGCTTGTTTGATTTTCCATAATCCTGTTTTAAGTCCTTACTTTTAAATAAAATATTTAATATAAATTAACAGTTGTTTTCCTGTAATTCGTTCTGCCATTTTTCCAACATCAAAAGAGCCTCAATCGGTCTTAAATCGGCAATGTTCAGATTTTCGATTTCTTCCAAAATTGGGCTTTGAACACTGACTTCTTTTTCTTGATAGTGCGTATCAAAATCAGAAAGTGTGATTTGCCCCTCGCTGTGATTAACCTCAAGCTGATTGAGAATTTCTTTGGCTCGGCGGATTATCACCTTCGGCAGCCCCGCCAATTCGGCAACATGAATGCCGTAGCTTTTATCCGTGCCGCCAGGCACTATCTGCCGCAGGAAAACAATGCTGTCGCCTTTTTCTTTAACGGCGACGGAATAATTCTTAACCTGAGGATAAGAATCGGCTATTTGGATCAATTCGTGATAGTGCGTGGCAAAAAGAGTTTTGGCTCCCAGTTCGGGCCGCAGAATATATTCCGTTACCGCCCAGGCGATAGAAAGCCCGTCGTAAGTGCTGGTGCCTCTGCCGATTTCGTCCAGAATAATCAGGCTGTTTTTCGTGGCGTTGCGGAGAATGTTGGAGGTTTCGCTCATTTCCACCATAAATGTACTCTGACCTGCCGCCAAATCGTCGCTGGCGCCGACTCTTGTAAAAATTCTGTCTACCAAGCCGACGGTACCGCTTTGAGCAGGAATATAGCTGCCCATTCGCGCCAGCAAAACTGCCAGAGCCACCTGGCGCATATATGTGCTTTTGCCCGCCATGTTGGGTCCTGTTATCAAAGCAAACTGGTTTTCCTTGCAGTCCAAAAAAGTATCGTTGGGAACGTAATTATCACGCCCGATTGCCATTTCAACCACAGGGTGACGGCAAGCAGAAAGAATGATTTCATCGCCGTCGTTGACCACAGGTCGGCTGTAACCGTTTTCGATGGCAAGCGTTGCCAAAGCCACAAGACAATCCAAAACGGCAACCGCTTTGGCTGTCCGCTGAATACGGAGCGTGTTTTTGCCGATTTTTTCCCGCAGTTCGTTAAAAACGGCGTATTCCAAAGTTGCCAGCTTTTCGCCTGCGCCCAAAATTTTCTGTTCCCACTCCTTAAGCTCCTGGGTAATGAAGCGTTCGGCGTTAACCAAGGTTTGCTTACGGATATAAGTATCGGGAACCAAATTAATGTTAGCCTTGGTGACCTCCAGATAATAGCCGAAAACCTTGTTAAAACCCACCTTTAAAGATTTAATGCCGGTTTTTTCCCGTTCATCCGCCTCAAGCTGCAAAAGCCAGTCTTTGCCCTCGCCCGTTATATAACGCAGCTCGTCGATTTCTTCGCTGTAACCGTCTTTGATTAAACCGCCTTCCTTGGGAGACACGGGAGGCTCGTCCTCCAATGTTTTGTCTATCAAATTATAAAGATCGTCCATCGGATCCAGGTTATCAAAAAGCTTGCCGAAAATATCGGCGTTCAAGGCGGAAAGCAGGCTCAAAATATCGGGCAGCCTGCCGAACGAAAGCTTCAAAGCGATCATATCACGCGGCGAAGCGTTGCCGTAAACCACACGACCGACCAATCTTTCCAAATCATAAATTTCCTTAAGCTCAGTTTTCAAATTTTCGTGAACTATGGGCTGAGCGATAATATTGCCGACGCCGTCCAGGCGGCTGTTGATTTCCTCGGCTTGCAAAAGGGGCTTTTCAATCCAGTTTTTCAGCAGACGGGAGCCTGCCGCCGTTTTGGTTTTGTCGCAGACACCGTACAAAGAACCTGCCTTTTTGCCCGTCCGCATGGTGGAAGTCAGCTCCAGGTTGCGCCTGGTGCTGGCATCCATAATCAAATAATTTTCTATGCTGT
>JAHZFN010000231.1:2092-2637 GCA_019421315.1 Peptococcaceae bacterium
ATTGTTGATATAAGAAAGCTCTCTTTTTTGAGTTGTATAGATAACGTTCAAAAGAGCCGCCGCCGCCAAAACGCCGCCGTTTAAATTTTTCAAGCCAAGGCTTTCCATAGAGGCAACCTTAAAATGGGTCATCAAAAGCTCGGCGGCATTCTGCCTGATAAAAAGCTCGTCTTCAATGGGAGTTAAAACGATGTCGCTTTCCAAATCCCAGGCGTGCATCGCAAAAAATTCCTCGTCCAAAAGACCTTGGGGCAAAATACATTCGCTGGGGTTAATGCGGGAAAGCTCGTCGCCGATTTTGTAAGTTGCGCCGTCTCCCGTCACCTGCGACACCATAAATTCGCCCGTGGAAATATCGCTGTACGCAATGCCGTAGCCTTTAGCGCAGGGAAAAACCGCCGCCAAATAATTGGCGTCGTCCGCCTTTAACAGAGTACCGTCAACCAAAGTGCCGGGGGTTATAACTCGGATAACGTCTCTTTTCACCAAGCCTTTTGCCTGCTTGGGGTCTTCCGCCTGTTCGCGGATGGCAACCTTAAAGCCCT
>JAHZFN010000232.1 GCA_019421315.1 Peptococcaceae bacterium
ATATTCGCCTGCTTTGGCGGAAGTACCGCTGATTACACCTGTAAATTCGTTAATGGTAATGCCTTGAGGCAAACCTTCAGCTCGCCATGTACCGCCTTCCGTACCGCCGTTTTGTTTAGCGGTTACAGGGGTGATTTTAACGCCTGCTCTGGCATCTTCGATGGCGGGAACTTCAATGCTTGTTGCCGCAGTGTCGTTAAATTCGAATCGAATAACTTTTTCTACAGTATATTTATTGTAAGGCGTTGTATATTTTACAGTAATTTCATAATTACCTGCACGCTCGGGTGTACCGCTGATTTCGCCTGTGGCAGGATCAAGACTCAAACCGATTGATGTCAAAGTTCCGATACCCTTGCTGATAGTCCATGTACCGCCCGGTGTACCGTTTTGAGTCGGGGTTACAGGAGTAATTTCCTGACCGACAATACCTTTAACAGTATCGGAAGCTGTGATTGTGGTCGGTTTTTTATCGTTTACGGTAACTTTGTATTGGGCAGATGTTGTTTGCAGCTTGTCATAAGGTGTCGTGTAGGTTACTTTGTAAACATGAACACCTGTTGCGGAGGTAGTACCGCTGATAACGCCTGTTGCGGGGTCAATGGTCAAGCCTGCGGACAGACCTGCCGCACTCCATGTACCACCTGTTGTACCGCCTGTTTGGGCTGCGGTTACGGCAGTAATGGCAACGCCTTCAGTTGCGGTGATGTTGGCGGCTGTTACTCTTGTCGCCTTTTTGTCAGGTTCGTTAGTAAAGGTGTACGTAAATGTCAAATCTTGCTTCAGCACAGTGCCTTCGGCTATTTTACCGTTTGTGAAATAGTCGGCAAATTCGGCATTCCATGCACCTTTGGCGCCTGCTCTGTCGGGAATCATGCCTGTGGGAGCAACAACATCACTCATGAGCTTGTAGTTAATTGTCCATGGTTGTTTTTTAACATCAGCTGTGGTGCCGTCGGACCACTTACCATCTACAATCTTGAATGTTACGGTAATTTGCTTTTTAACTTCGGCAATGTTAGCCTCATTACTTTTGTATGTTGTTTCATGGTCATTTGGTGTGCTGTAAGCCACAGTGAAATATTTGTTTTTGCAGCTTTCGGTCGGAGTACCGCTGATCACGCCTGTTTTAGCGTCGATTTTCAAACCTGCGGGCAGATCTTCGGCAGACCATGTACCGCCTTCCGTACCGCCTATTTGGGTTGCGGTTACGGGAGTAATAGGTGTATCAAATGTACCGGTAATTTCGGGAACGGTTACCTTTTCTGCTTTTTTATCGGGAGCAGCGCCTACAGTCATCGTTCCTTTATATTCTGAGGACAACTTGTCGTTAGGCGTGGTGTAGGTTATAGTATACTGCCATGAACCTTCCTCAGTAGGAGTACCGCTGATAATACCGGTTACAGGATCAATATCCAAACCTGTCGGCAAATTTTTGGCAGACCATGTACCGCCTTCCGTACCGCCTGTCTGAGTTGCCTGAACCGGTTCGATGGCAACGCCTACTTTGCCGCTGAACATAGGAACATAAATATCGGTTGGTGCTACATCGGGGTCTTGAACCTTGATGGTGAAGGCTACAAAATCGCCGTTTTTATATTTGCTGTTAGTCTGATTGAAATAAACCTTGTTATTACCTGCCATACTTGCGTCTTTATATACAGGAATATTAATAACAGTTCCTGAAGGCAAGCCGGCAGGAATTGTTACTTTCAGTTCTACAGCGGCAACTGTAGTTGTGTACTTAACATCTTCCATTCTTGTATTAACAACGCCTATAACATTATTAATATCCAACGGGTTAAGATTTGCCCAATCTTTATGATTTGGATCCGATGAATAATTCATGGAATATTGCAAACCATCAATTTTTTTTGCCTCGTTTAAATCAAACTTAATTTTGTATCCACTAAGATTAAAACCTGCAGGCAGATTAGTTG
>JAHZFN010000233.1 GCA_019421315.1 Peptococcaceae bacterium
AAGCCCTTGCGGGCTTTTGTCTTTTCTGCGGTAAATATTTCTGCCGCCTATTCAATCTATTCCGATTATTCTTCTTATTCTTCGTCGGCGGCGCTGAAACGCACGGCTGGAGCGTCGCCCCAAAGGCGTTCCAAATTGAAATATTCACGGCTTTCAACATCAAAAATATGAACAATAATTGTGCCGTAATCCATCAAAATCCATTTAGCGTCCTGATAACCCTCGATATGGTCGGGGTTCAAGCCCAGCTCTGCCATTTTGTCGTCGATATTGTCGCAGATTGCCTTGATCTGCGGTTTGTTGGCGCCGCTGCAAATCAGGAAATAATCGGTCATCGGAGATTTGCCCTCCAAATCAATCCCGATTATGTCAGCCGCTTTTTTTTCGTAGGCAAAGCCTGCGGCGGCTTTTGCCAATTCTTTAACGTCGGTTATATCAATTTTATTTTCTGTTTTATTTTCTGTTTTATTTTCTGTCATTATTTTCCTCCGAATTATAGATTTGATTTTTTATCTCACTTACTTTCTTTACTCGTTTTCTGCTTTTTGCGGCAGATATTTTGCATATTGCTCAAAGCAATCCCATGCCACAGGGTGCAGATATTTGCCGTCTTGGGTATTGTAGTCGATAATCATTTTAAACGCCAACGCCATGCCTTGGTAAAAGTCCTTTTCGGCGGCGGCACGCAGTTCTTCAGCACCGTCCCAAACACGGTTTTTTTCAATCATGTCCGCCAAAAAAACGCACTCCTCTTCCTTGCTCATGTCCTTTCTGCCCAATGTATGGCGGAAGGTTGCCGCAACCACGTTTAAGGTAATGCAGGGGAAGTCCTTGATATGTTTTTTCAAAATCAACGCTCCCGCAATGGCATGCCAAAGGGGATCGTGGTTCATGATTTCCAAATCCGTCACAAAAGCGGAGGCCTGCAAAATGGCTCTTTGTTCCTCCTTGGGGAGCTCTTTGGCAATGTCATGGCAAACGCCCGCCACAAAGCAATCGTCAACGTTTGCGCCGATTTTTTCGGCAAAATACGCCGCCAGTTCCGCCACACCCATGGAATGAGCAAAGCGTTTTTCGGACATTTGGGGTTTAACCCAATCTATAAAATACTGATATTTTTCTGCCAACGGTTTGGCATTTTCCGCCATTTTTACAAAATCCATGCTTATCGCCTCTTTCGTTTTTATGCTTGGGCTTTACGCCGTTTTCTTCAATTTCAAATTCAATCGTTTTTATTCTTCGATGTAAAGACTGTTTTTTCTGATATACATTTCCACCGTTTCCGGCAAAAGATAATGAATCGGTGCGCCCTTGGCAACCCTCTTGCGAATATCCGTTGAGGAAATTGCCAAAGCAGGCACCTCCATAAAGCTGACACTTGCCAAAAGATAATCGGGCAGCTTGGCGTTGAGATGATAACCCGGGCGTGTGGCACCGATAAAATGGCACTCCTTAACCAGCTCCTCGATTTTCATCCACTGAGTAAGCTCGATGATGGCATCGGCGCCTGTGATAAAATAAACCTCAATGTCACCGCCCAGCTCCTTTTTAAAAGCCCGAACCGTATCGTAGGTGTATGACAAGCCGCCCCTTTGAATTTCGATGTCCGAAACCACAAAGGCGGGATTATTAACCGTCGCCATGGTGGTCATCATCAGCCTGTGGTCGGCGGGGGTAACCGTCTTGAATTGCTTATGAGGCGGAATATAGGCAGGCACAAAATAAACTCTGTCCAGCCCGTAACGGTATCGCGCCGCCTCCGCCGTCA
>JAHZFN010000234.1:0-1232 GCA_019421315.1 Peptococcaceae bacterium
ATTTGCAATCAAAATAAATGGGTCAACAATAAGAAAAGGCGGATTGAAGCCGCCTTGTTTGTTGATTTTGCATATTAATAATAAAATATATTTAATATGATATATTAACGCAAAATTCAGGTTTCGGCTGAAATTGCCAACTGTTTTATCGTATCTGACTTATCATTGTTTCGATAATCAAGCAATAATTGAGAAATAATCGAAAAATGCTTCACAGTGACTGACTCGCACGGCTTTTCACCGCATTCCGACTGTTGATTGAACAACAAAAACAGCTGCTGGATGATTTTGTATTCAGTTTTATAGCACAGTATAATGTTAAAATATTAAATTTGTTTTGTCAATCATATGCCGATAAAAATGCGCCTTTTTTCAATAAAATTTTTTAATATACGCTTTTTATACATTGTTTGACGGCTGTTTGTCATTTTTGTTACATAATTTGACAGTTTAGTTATTCTTTAATAATTTTCAGTGAAAAATGCAGTAAAAATCAAAGGCTGTTTCCGACAAACAATTTTAAAAAAGAGATTAATGCATGGCGCTTTGTCAATGGGGATTGCTTTGAAAATTGCGTAAAAAAAGGTTCAAGCGGAAAAGCTTAAACCTTTGAATTTGTATTATGATTTTAAGAAATCAGTCAACCAAATTCCATTTCATGATGGAATCAAAAACCTTGTTGCGCAGCAAAAAGGCAGAAAAAGAGTAATCGTCGGGGAAATGTCTTTCAAAATCGGCTTTGGTTTCGGGGGTGGCGGTGAAAACCTTTTTGCCTTTTTCTATTTCCTCCGGAGTAACAACGATTTTTTCGGCTTCGGAAACGGCGCTTATAATCATGTTTTCCATAACAATTCTTTCCGTAACATTTTTGCAGTTATCCAGAAAATGCTGATCCTTGCGGATATCTTCGCAGCCTTGGGGCAGCGGCCAGCCTGCTTGTTCGTACATTCTTGCAGACTCTTCAATAACCTGGCGATAGGTGCGGTCGTATTCTTGTCCGTCTATGGTAACCTGAGATTTTTCCTTTATGGTTTCCATAACCTTTAAAACATTGGCTTCAAAGAGACTTTTTTCATTTTCGTTTTTGATCATGAATTTCAGCTTTTCTTTGATTTCCTCTTCAGTTTTGGCTTCGGGATCCATAACTTTAAGCATATCCTCCGTAACCTCGGTGGGGGTGCTGAATTTGACATCCAAGAAGGTTACTGTGTAGTCCGCGGTTTTGCTCCGGG
>JAHZFN010000234.1:1242-4998 GCA_019421315.1 Peptococcaceae bacterium
CCAGAAATTCGAGCACCGCCTGGTCAAAAATTCTCCACGGTTTTGCTGCGGGCGGCTTTGACAGGGCAGTTTTCGGAATAGGGAATGTGCATTTCAAAGGTTTGCCCCACTTTTTTGCCGACAGCCTTGCTGTATTCGGGCAGCATGGACATATTGCCGACGTCGTATTCCATCTGTTCCTTGCAGAGATCTGCCACGGTTTCTTCGCCGATTTTGGCATCCAGCTTCACCATGATAATATCGCCGATTTTGATTTCCCGTGTAAATTTTTCCACGTTTTTGAGGGCGTCATTATAGGCGTTTTCGGTTGCTTTTGCCAGTTCATCTTCTGTCATCGGCGGCACTTTCTTAACCTGCAAATCCTTATATTGTCCCAGTTTGATAGAATGCATAAAAATCACCTCATAAAAAATTCTTACATTATAATAATGCGTTTATAATTGCGGCTGTCGCTTGGCAGTGCGTATGCCGACATTGATTATAATGTATTTATAATGTTTAATGTTGTAATGTTGTTTTTTGAAAAAACGAAAAAAGAGCCGAAACTGCATTTGCCGATTTTTCGGTGCAAACGATATTCGGCTGATTAAACTATCTGTTATTATTATACTATATTTCCGCTTAAAAAAATAGGGGCGGCGTTGAAAAAAAATTGCTTGCTTCGGCGGTCGGCGGCGAAATATACATGAAAAAACGACAGGGCGGTTTTCGTTAAAGAACCGTTTGTAAATAATTGATATAAAATGGGTTAAAAAAGAAATAGGTTGAAAAAATCTGAGCTTTCTTGAACCGCTAAACAGCGAACATTCAATTTTCGATTTACAGATGGCTTAAAATGTGAGTTTGCGCAAACAAACAAATTGCTTCTTGCGGAGGCGCAGAAAATAACTCCCAAAAATAAATTGTAAAAAAAATTTTTGAATATTTTTTGCGTAATTTTTGACATTTTAGTATTTTGTATACAGTATTATTAGTTTTATTGCATAATCCTCTTGAAAAGCGTATGCATTTTTCATGCAATCACAAATAACATTGCTGCTGAACAGTAACAATTTTCAGTAAATCCGCAGGCAATTTTGCTGATTTTTTTGTAATAATCAAAGCTTTTTTGCAGGATTATTTGTTTTTATTTATCTTGTATGGATAAGAAAAAATGAGTAAATAGTCTGAAAATTTATTTTTTTTATATTTTTTTATACATTATAAAATTGATATTTATTCTTGTATGAATATATGCTTATAAATTTTCTGCAAAAATGTATATGAAAACAGCCTGCAAAAGCCTTGAATTACTGTTTAATTCCTATTGACAAACTAAGGTTTTGTTTAGTATACTTATTCATATAACAATGATGTGCTTTGTGATTTGTTTCGCAGACAGAAGCGACGGCTTGTTTTCCGTATTTTATTTTCGGTGTTTTATCTTTTGTTTGCGGCAAGATTTGGTTAAATATATTTTGTCTGTTTTGGGCTGCGGCAAAATGTTTTTTTGCGGCTGTTCGAATAACAAAAATATGTGGTATAACTTAGGTTAATATGTGTTTTGAAAATGCTTTGGTTGTAAATTTAGTATTGGTATCAAATGTATTCGGAACTGAACCAAAGCGAGAATTATAATGAAAGGGAGTTTTGCTAAATGATGTTTGAACAATGGAAAGGCTTTGAGGGCCGTATCTGGAAAGACGAAGTTAATGTTCGTGATTTTATTCAAAAGAACTATAAACCTTACGATGGTGACGAATCATTCTTGTCAGGTCCGACCGAAGCTACAAATAAACTCTGGGGTGCATTGCAGGAACTGCAAAAAGAAGAACGTGCCAAAGGCGGCGTTTTGGATTGTGAAACCGAAGTTGTTTCCGACCTGACAGCCTATGGCCCCGGTTATATCGACGAAAACCTGAAAGACTTGGAAAAAGTTGTCGGTTTGCAGACTGATAAACCGCTGAAAAGAGCTTTTATGCCTTACGGCGGTATCAGAATGGCTGAACAAGCCGCTGAAAGCTACGGCTACAAAATCAACCCCGAATTGAAAACTATTTTTGAAAGATACAGAACAACTCATAACGAAGCTGTTTTCGATGCATACACACCCGAAATGCGTTTGGCTCGTAAAACCCATGTTGTAACCGGTTTGCCCGATACCTACGGTCGCGGTCGTATCGTTGGGGATTATCGCCGTGTTGCTCTTTACGGTATTGATTATTTGATTAAAGCCAAAGAACATGATTTGGCAAACTGCGGCTGCGGCAATATGTACGATGAAGTTATCCGTCAGCGTGAAGAAATTGCCAGACAAATCAAAGCCTTGAAAGGCATGAAAGAAATGGCAAAAGCCTACGGTTTTGATATTTCCCTGCCGGCAGCCAATGCCAAAGAAGCTTGCCAATGGTTGTATTTCGGTTATTTGGCAGCAATCAAAACTCACAACGGTGCCGCAATGTCTGTTGGTCGTGTTTCCACTTTCCTGGATATTTATTTTGAAAGAGATTTGAAAAACGGCGTAATTACCGAACAGGAAGCTCAGGAACTTATTGACCATATGACAATGAAATTCCGTATGGTTAAATTTGCCCGTATCCCCAGCTACAACGAATTGTTCTCCGGTGATCCCACCTGGGCAACAGTATCTTTGGCAGGTATCGGCATGGACGGCCGTCATATGGTTACCAAAACAGACTACCGTATGCTGCACACCTTGGAAAATATGGGACCTTCTCCCGAACCCAACTTGACAGTTTTGTATTCCAGTGCTTTGCCGGAAAGCTTCAAAAAATATGCGGCTCACATTTCCGTTGACACAAGCTCCATCCAATATGAAAGCGATGACGTTATGAAACCAGTATGGGGTGACGATTACTCCATGTGCTGCTGTGTATCCGCAACTCAGACAGGTAAAGAAATGCAGTTCTTCGGTGCCCGTGCCAACCTGGGTAAAGCTTTGCTTTATGCCATCAACGGCGGTTTTGATGAAAAACACCGTATCCAGGTTGGTCCCAAAATGGCTCGCATAACAAGCGAATATCTGGACTATGATGAAGTTGTTGAAGCTTATGATTTCTGGTTGGATTGGCTGGCAGACATTTATGTGAATGTTTTGAACCTAATCCACTATATGCACGATAAATATTACTATGAAGCAACCATGATGTCCCTGGTTGACTCCAATCTCCGCAGAACATTTGCCACAGGTATTGCAGGCTTCTCCCATGTAATCGACTCTTTGAGTGCTATCAAATATGCCAAAGTTAAAGTTATCCGTGATGAAGAAGGCATTGCCAAAGACTTTGAAGTTGAAGGCGATTTCCCCAAATACGGCAACGACGACGACCGTGCTGATGAAATCGGCGTATGGCTGCTGAAAACCTTTATGGAAAAAGTAAGACGCCGCCA
Organism: Peptococcaceae bacterium; assembly: GCA_019421315.1. Classification (GTDB taxonomy): domain Bacteria; phylum Bacillota; class Dehalobacteriia; order UBA4068; family UBA4997; genus JAHZFN01. The sequence continues at coordinate 4,633 of JAHZFN010000234.1, forward strand.
CACTTATCGCAATGCCGAACCTACAACATCTATTTTGACAATTACCTCCAATGTTGTATACGGCGAAGCCACAGGCGCAATGCCTAACGGCCGCAAAGCCTTTACACCTTTCAGCCCCGGTGCCAGCCCGAGCTACGGTGCAGAAACCAACGGTCTTTTGGCTTCCTTGAACTCTGTTGCCAAAATTCCTTACCATTGGGCTTTGGACGGTATTTCCAATACCCAAACCATCAACCCCGACGCTTTGGGTCATACCGAGGAAGAACGTGTGAATAATTTGGCACAAATTTTGGACGGTTACTTTGACCAGGGCGCACATCATTTGAATGTTAACGTATTCGGTGTTGAAAAACTTCTGGACGCTCA
>JAHZFN010000235.1 GCA_019421315.1 Peptococcaceae bacterium
ACGGCGGCAATTACGGCGCAGATACCGAAAAGCATAATAATACCTTGAATGAAATCGTTCCAGGCAGTGGCAACGTAGCCGCCCAAAAGCACATAAGCGCAGGTTAAAGCCGCCATAACAATTACGCAGACTGCGAACGGAATATCAAAAGCCATTGCGAACAAGCGGGAAAGACCGTTGTAAATGGAGGCGGTGTAGGGTACCAGAAAAATGAAGATGATGGCCGAGGCTACCAGCTTCAAAGAATTGCTGTCATAACGTTTGCCGAAGAAATCGGGCATGGTTTTGGAATTGAGGTGGTTGGTCATAACGCGGGTGCGGCGTCCCAGAACCATCCACGCCAGCAAGCTGCCGATTACGGCGTTGCCGATACCGATCCAGGTGGAAGCAACACCGAATTTCCAGCCGAATTGTCCGGCATAACCCACAAACACAACTGCCGAAAAGTAAGATGTGCCGTAAGCGAAAGCCGTAAGCCAAGGACCGACGGAACGTCCGCCCAAAACGAAATTATCAACGCTGTTGGCGTGTTTTCTGGTTTGCACACCAACCAAAATCATCGCCGTAAAAAATATAACCAAGAACAAAGTTTTTATAAGCATTTTATTAAAACCTCCGAAAATTACAATTTGAAATAAATAAAATTTAGCTTTGCCATATTCCGCAAGGCGGATTGGCGGTTTTCTTAAAAAACTTTGTCTGCAAAAAAATACAGACAATATTACCATAGGAAATCAGATGGTCAATATCGCCTGAAAAAATAAATAAAGCTATTCATATTTTCCTCCCGTAATTCCGTCAAATTTTTTAATTCTTTTCTGAAAAATGTTCTACCGTACTAAAAATAATACCAAAATACTTGTGCAACACGCACGCTACGATATTTATAATAACAAAGGTTTGTTTTTTTGTCAATATAATGTTTTTATAAATTTTGTGAAGCCGTATTATTTCTGTTTTGTTGATAAATTTTGCTGTTTTTCAACAGTTTAAAGGCATATTTTATGGGATATAAACAGGTTTTTCCACATTTTCCACAGCTTGTTCCTTATATCTGTGTGGATAAAATGACCGAATAATAGCAAATAATTAAAAATTGTCAGAAAATTAAAAAAAGTATAAGGTACAAGCAGGAAACGAAAGATTTGTATAGAATACTTATTGCAAGAAAACAAAATGATTGTTAAGACTATCGTTTTAATGATTTTGTTTCCTGTATTTTTTATAAAAGTTTTCGTTAAATCATTTATTTATTATATTAAAAAAGGAGGGGTCTGTCTATTATATAAAAATCAAGGCTTTGCCTTGAAAATTACGAGGAGCGTGATTTATATGTTGACAAATATCAGATCCAGAAAATTTGAATTAACAGACGAAATGAAAGCTTACATCGAAAAACGTATGGCAAAATACGACAGAATGTTGGGCGGCGTTGAAGAAATCAACGTTTTGGTTTCCGAACAAAAAAATCTGAAAAAAGTTGAAGTTACAATTCCTCTCCATGATGTTATTTTGCGTTGCGAAGAAACCGACACCGACTTTTTTGCCTGTGTTGACAGGGTTGCCGAAAAATTAGGCGGTCCCGTTCGCAAACATAAAACCCGTCTTGCAAAGCGCATGAAAGAGGGATCCAACAACAAACGTGTTATTTCGGAAATGCCCGATAATGTTCCGGATTCTCAACTGGTGAAATACAAAAAATTCACATCAAAACCGTATTCTGTTGATGAAGCGATTATGCAGATGGACTTGCTCGGTCATAATTTCTTTGCTTTTATCAACGAAGAAACCGGAAAAGTTAATGTCGTTTATTTAAGACATGACGGAAATTACGGTTTGCTTGAACCGGAAGCATAATTTAATAAAATTAACTTAACTTGGCATATAACAGCGCCCCAATCGGGGCGCTTTTTTTGTTGGTAATTATTAAATTTTTGAATGTTGCGACTGGGTATTCTTGATATTATGGCTAAAGTATGAACTTATTTATAAAAATGCGAAAAATATCCCTTGTTTCTTGTGGTATGGTCTGCAATATGTTAATATATATTTGATTTTATTAAATAAGCAGGATAAACAGGCTTTAAAAATGGGTTTGGGGTGAGAGAATGAAAAATATGGTGCAGGGCGAATTGAAAAACAATTTGCTTTACGGAAACGTGGCTTTGCTTGCCGCTTTTTGCTGGGGGCTTTCCAGTGTTTTGATAAAAATTGCTTTGAATTCCTTTTCCCCGATGTACGTTATGGCGTTTCGTTTTACTTTGGCGGCTTTTTGTTTTTTACTGTTCTTTCACAAAAGGATTAAAGCTAATCTGCCGAATATTAAATGGAAGCCTTGCATTTTAATCGGGCTTTTCCTGGGAATTATGAACATAACGGTGCATTATTCGCTGAATTTGACGGGAGCTACGACGGCAACGTTCTTTTTCTCCATTCCTGCAATTTTCACACCTTTTATCGGGTATCTGCTGTATAAATATCCTTTCAGGGCGGGGCATTTGTTTATTGTCGGTTTGGTTGTTGTTGGGCTGTATATGCTCTGTATAACGGAAAACGGCTTCAGCTTTGGCTGGGGCGAATTTTTGGGAGCTGTCAGCTCTTTGACTTTTGCCATTGCCATGGTTTTGCAAAATCAATATCTGCCGCAGATGGACGATATAACCGTGGCGGCTTTGCAGATAACCATTGTTGCCCTTTGCGGCTGGGTTGTGGTTCTGCCCACAGAGGGTTTGATGAGTTTATCGGGAATTCCTTTTGAGGCTTGGCTGATTATTGGATTTTTGGGTATTTTCGGGGCGTTTGTAACTTCCATTTGTCAGAACGTTTCCATTAATCATATAAATGCTGATTTTGTTTCGGTTATTTTGGCGGCGGAACCTGTTTTCACTGCCGTTATTGCTTACTTTGTTTTGGATGAAAAACTGACGGCGGCGGCTGTTTGCGGCGCTGTGATCATCATGTTCTGCGTTGTGGTAACAACGCTGCGCGGCAGCAAGGCTTAGAGTTGGCTGTATAAATAAATTGGCGGAGTGATTAATTATGAAAATAATATGCTTGATGGAAAATACCTCTCATGATAGAGATTTAACGGCGGAGCATGGTTTGTGCTTTTATGTTGAAACACCAAAGCATAAACTTTTGGTTGATACGGGGGCGACGGCTGCTTTCATTGACAACACCGAAAAATTAGGCGTGGATTTAACAAAGGTTGATACTGTGTTTTTATTGCACGGGCATTATGACCACTGCGGCGGTGTTACAGCTTTTGCCGAAATTAATTCCGCCGCCGATATATATATCAGCGAAAATGCTTTTGATGATTATTGGCTGATTAATGATAATCGGCAGAAATACATCGGTATTGACAGGAAAATTATGGCTTTGCCGCAGTTAAAGATGGTGTGCGGTGATTTACAGATTGACAGTGAGCTTTTGATTTTCAGCAAAGTCAAAGCGGAAAAATTGCAACCGTCAACCAACAGAGATTTGATGAAAAAATTAAAGCTGCAGGATACCGATGACAGTTTGACGGCAAAATACGTTCAAGATGATTTTTGTCATGAGCAGTATTTAGAGGTGTACGCCGACGGCAAACGAATTGTTTTCTGCGGTTGTGCTCATAAAGGTATTGTTAATATAATGTCTGCCTACAAAGCTTTGCGGGGGTTTGAACCCGACTGCGTTATCAGCGGTTTTCATACTATGAACCCCAATGGTTATTCCGAAGCGGAGCA
>JAHZFN010000236.1 GCA_019421315.1 Peptococcaceae bacterium
AAACCCTTGATTATTTCGGTGTTAACGATGACATAACCAGAGCGGAATTGGTGGCAATTATCAACAGAGTTTTGGATTACAGGTCATTTTTGGACAGTTCGCAAATTAAAGCTCTCGCTTTTTCCGATGTTGACAGCAGACACTGGGCATACAGCGAAATTCAAAAAGCCGTTTCCCGCGGTTATGTTTCGGGTTTTGACGATGGAACTTTTCAGCCGAACAAAGCTGTAACCAGGGCGGAAATGATGGCAGTTTTAAGCAGTGTTGCCAATTTACCGACCAAAACGGGCAGTCCGTTTGCCGATTTGGAGATGAGCGGTTATAAATGGGCAAAACCCGCCATTGAAAACTGTTACAACGCAGGTCTTGCCAAAGGCATTACGAAAAATTCCTTTGCACCGTCGCAAAACTTGACAAGGGGCGAAGCGGCTGTTTTTGTCAACCGTTGGCTCAGCAGCGGTTATTACGGCGAAAAAATATAAAAATTATTTTGATAATAATTATTTTATAATAATAAAAAATCATATTGCCGCAGCTTGCTTGCGGCAATATGATTTTGCGGGAATTTCGGCATTTGGCTGAAATTTATGAAACAATCTGTAAATTGGCAGATAAGCCTTTGGGGCAAAGTTTTATAAAGTTTTATATAGAATGAGGAAAAATATGGAAAAATACGTGGATTATTTACTGCAAAACGGGGCGGTTGCCGCCAAAATCATTAAAGCGGCAACTGTTGAAACTGCCGCTTGGACAGTTTTTCGCTGTCATTATGGCTGTGATTTTTATGGTAAAAGCCATTGCTGTCCGCCGAAAGCTCCCACTTGGCAGCAAACCAAGGATATGCTGGCTTGTTTTGAATACGGCGTTTTGTTCAGCTCTCATCATATGGACGAGATTAAGCCTTTGGCATTGGAAACGGCTCGCAGGGCGTTTTTGGACGGCAATTACAAAACCATTGCTTTCGGGGCAGGACCGTGTACCATATGCAAGGTTTGCAATACCGAACATTGCAACTTTCCGAAAAAAGCAATACCGTCCATGGAGGCCTGTGGCATTGACGTTTTTGCCACAGCCCGCAATAACGGCTTTGAAATCAACACATTACAGCAACGAGGCGAAACCGCCAACTATTTCGGTTTGGTTATGATAAAGTGATAAAACAAATACTATACGATAAATTAAGGAGATAGTAAAGGAGAATTTTATGCAGAACCGAATGGAAAATCATCAATTAACGGCGGAACAAACGGAAAATTTATTGAAAAAATGCCAAGTCGGTTCTTTGGCCACTGTCAACGCTGACGGTACGCCGTATATAACGCCCGTGCATTATGCTTTTAACCAAGGCGCCGTTTACATTCACGGGTTGCCTTGCGGGCAGAAATTTGATAATTTACAGCAAAATCCCAACGTTTCCTTTAATGTATATGATATGGTTGGTTTGATTTATAATTCCGACGGCAATCCCTGTAATATCAATACGGAATATGAAAGTGCGGTTATCAGCGGCAAAGCCGAATTGGTTGAGAATTTGGAGGAGAAAAACAGGGCATTACGTCTGATTGTGGAAAAATACACGCCTGAGCTGACAGACAAAGAGTTGCCTGAAAGAGCCGTTGTAGGTACTGCCGTTATCAAAATCAAAGCTGAAAAAATTACGGCGAAATACTATAAATAAAAATTAGATTAAGCAAAATTTTTGACAGATGTTTGTTAACAGCAAATTAAGGAGGTTTGTTTTATGGATAATTTTACATTTTGCAGTCCGACCAAATTTATTTTCGGCAAAGGCACTCACAAGGAAGTGGGAAAATATATTAAGGAATACGGCGGCAAAAAGGTTTTGCTCCATTACGGCGGCGGTTCCATCAAACGCAACGGCGTTTATGACGATGTCGTTGCTTCTTTGCGGGAAAACGGCGTTGCTTTTGCGGAGCTGGGCGGCGTTCAGCCCAATCCCGTAAGCGGCAAGGTTTACGAAGGCATCGACTTGTGCCGGCGAGAAAATATTGATTTTATTCTGGCGGTCGGCGGCGGCTCTGCCATTGATTCTGCCAAAGCCATTGCTGCAGGCGTTTGCTATGACGGTGATTTTCTCGATTTTTACCGAGGCACTGCCAAAATTCAAAAAGCGCTGCCTGTTGCCACCGTTTTGACAATTCCTGCGGCAGGCAGTGAGGGTTCCCCCAACACTGTTATCACAGATGAAAAAACTCTTGTGAAAAAAGGTGCCAAATCCGATTTGCTACGCCCCGTTTTTTCGGTGCTAAATCCCGAAACCTGCTATACATTGCCAACATACCAAAGCATGTGCGGCTGTTCGGATATTATGGCGCATATTTTCGAAAGGTATTTTACCAATACGCAGAATGTTGAAATTACAGACCGTTTTTGCGAGGCAGTTCTTTTGACCATTATCAAAGAGGCGCCTAAGGTTAAAGCCAATCCCAAGGATTACGAGGCGCAGGCCAATGTCATGTGGGCGGGAATGGTTGCCCATAACAATCTTTGCGGTGTCGGCAGACGGCAGGATTGGGGAACGCACGCCATGGAACACCAGCTTTCCGCTCATTACGGTGTTGCCCACGGCGCAGGCTTGGCGGTTATGTTCCCGGCTTGGATGAGGTATGTTCTGGAGCACGATGTTGACCGTTTTGCCCAAATTGCCGTTCGGGTTTGGGGATGTGAGCTGAATGAAGCTGACCCCAAAGCCACCGCCTTGGCAGGCATTGCCAAATACGAAGAATTTTTGCAGTCTCTGGGTTTGCCCCTTTCCTTTGCGGAAATCGGCGCCAAAGAGGAAGATATACCAAAATTGATTTCCACCATGGGCATTACCTCCGCAAATGCCGAAAATCCTGTTCATACCGGTGATTTTGTGCCGCTTTTTGCCGAAGATGTTGCGAAAATTTACAAATTAGCCTGCAAATAAAGAATAACAAATAAAAAAAACAAATAAAAATCATTGTAACTTAAAAAGCCACAGCCTGAATAGGCTGTGGCTTGCTTTATCTCGTTAAAACAATATTAGATGAAACAATATTAAAGAATAATTCTGGCATCGGCAATGGTTACGCCGTTTTCGTAAACCATAACGGGGTTCAAATCAACCTCCACAATGTCGGGGTAGAGGTAGGGCAGTTTGGAAAACTCCGTCATGGTTTTTGCCAAGGCTCGGATATTTTTCGGTTTGCTGCCTCTGGTGCCTGCCAAAAGGGGATAGGCGGTGATGGATTTTATCATTTCTATGGCTTCCGTTTCGTTGATGGGAGCAATTTTTAAAGCAATATCTTTGAAGATTTCGCTGTATATGCCGCCCAGACCGAACAGTACAACGGGACCGAAAGCGGGATCTCTTTTCAAACCGAGTATAACTTCAATGCCGTCTTGCTTCAGCATTGGGTAGACCATGACGCCTTGGAAATCTGCGCCGCCGATTTTCTGCAAATCTTTGTAGGCTTCAACGGCTTTTTCGTAATTTTTGATATTCAGTTTAACTCCGCCGACGTCGCTTTTGTGAATAATTTTCGGAGAAACAATTTTTAAAACAACGGGATAACCGATGCGTTCGCAAATATCACGCAGTTCGTCCAAATTTTGGGCAAAGCCATTGGTAGGAACGGGCAGGCTGGAATTTTTCAAAAGCTCCATAACCCGGTTTTCGGGCAAAGCCTTGTGGTGTCCCAGAGAACCGATGGCGTCTGGAGTTTCGGCGTTTTGCTCCTCTTTGTCCAGATGTTTGTAATAATTCAAAAATTTGCGGAAAACCCACATACATTCTTCGCCCGTTGTGAAGTTGGGAATACCGCTTTGGTAAAGATAAGCCAAACATTCCTTAATATCAGGACCGACCGTAAAATTGGTTATGATCGGTTTGTCTGTAACCTTTGCTGCTTCTACCACGGCTTCCGCCACAGGCATTGATTTCATATAATTTGTGCCGACGTAAATGACTACGGCACCGTCGTATTCGGGTAGGCAGTCAATCAGAACTTTTTTGTACCATTCGGCAGTTCCCTCAACGGTGATGTCGATGGGGTTGTTCAAACCTGCATGGGGCGGCAGATATTCCCGCAGCTTGGTTTTTGCTTCTTCCGAAAGGGGCTTGATATCCAAATGCAGCTCTTCGCCGCGGTCGCACGCCATGATGGCGGGACCGCCGGAGTTTGTTACCAGCATGATTTTTTTGCCCTCAATCAGCTTCATGGTGGAAAGGGCTTTGCAAAGACTGAACATTTCGGCGATGGTGTAAACACGGATTGCGCCGCATTCTTTCATGGCGATGTCATTAACTCTGTCTTCGCCCGCCATGGAACCTGTGTGGCTCATTGTGGCACGGCCGCCTGCTTTGGTGCGCCCCGATTTAATAACAACGACCGGTTTTTTCTTGGTAACCTCTTTCATAACGTCCATGAAACGATGGCCGTCTTTGATTTCTTCCAGGTAAAGCGCAATAACATCCGTTTCGTCATCATCCTTCAAATATTCCAGATAATCGGCGGCTTTCCAATCCAGGCTGTTGCCGAAGCTGACAAATTTGGAAATCCCCAAGCCCTGTTCTTTTGCCCAATCCATAAAAATACCGCCGATGGAACCGCTTTGGGAAATAAAAGCAACGTTGCCTTTTTGAGGCGTTGTTTCCAGCGTGCCGATTAAATTGTAGTGACTATTGATCAGACCTGCGCAGTTGGGACCCACAAAACGAATGCCGTATTTTCGGGCAACTGCCAATGTTTTTTCTTCGGCATCAGTGTTGCCCGCTTCTCGGAAACCGGATGTGATGATAACCGCCGCTTTAATACCGCCTTTGCCGCAGTCCTCCATGGCAGACGGCACCACGGCAACGGGGCAGGCGATAATTGCCATGTCAACGGGTTCCGTAACGTCGCAGACACTGGCGTAGCCTTTTCTTTCACCAACGCCCATTGCCTTGGGGTTGATGGGATAAACCTTGTCAAAACCGCCGTCCAAAAGGCGAGTGGTGATAATATTGCCGATTTTTCCGGGGCTGGCAGAACCGACAACGGCAATGCCCTTGGGGGTAAACAATGAATCAAACATTCAAGAACCTCTTTCTGTATATACCGATTGCCAAAGAAATGGTTTTGCTTACCACTTTTTGGCAAAATCAATCTGAATAACTTAATAATATATGACGTGCTGTCAATAATTTGCATAATATTGACATTGATTTGGGAATCAGTTTTCTCTGGCTTTGGCAACTCCCGCATTGAATGCCAAAAGGTTTTGTTCTTTAACTTTAGGCCATTTTTTTGCGATGAGGTCTGCGATGAACTCGGCGGAAATCATTTCGCCCAGCTTGCTGTTGCCGACTGCCAAACCCAAAGCAAAGATGTTTTCCCGTACTTTAACGCCGTCAAATTCGGGAACGTCGTCATGGTTGCCGTAAATGAGCTTGGCGCCGTCTTCTTTGATGACGGTTTTGATGGCTGCCGTTTCAGGGTAGGAAGCTTTTTTCAGCATAACGTCTGTGGGCTGCCAAATGCCGCCGTATAAAACAAATTCGCCGTCCTTTTTCAAGTAGCGCAAAGCCTTTAAAGCCTCCGAGCTTTCCATGGCGATTGCCATATCGGCGGAGCCTGCCGGAATGGAAGGTCCGGCTGTTGGTTTGCCCAGGCGAATTTGAGCTTTAACAAAACCGCCTCGCTGACTCATGCCTTTGGTGGGAAAGTAGCTTACGGCGATGTCCTTTGCCAAGGCTGCCTGACAGATGAAGTCGGCAATGGTGAGAATGCCCTGACCGCCGACGCCGACTAAATATATATCTAAAGATGTAGTCATAATATCCTCCGAAATTTTATTAAATTAGTTATGTGCCGAATTATTTAACGGCTTCTTTTTTGATTGCGCCGAATTTACAAAGCTGAGAGCAAATGCCGCAGCCGTTGCATTGACTGCTGTCGATTTCAATGGCTTTTTCGCCCAGTGTGATGGCGGGGCAGCCGCTGATGTTAATGCAGGCTTTGCAGAGGGTGCAGGCGTCTTTTGCCACAGAAACTTTGTTGTAAACAATTTTGCGGCGGTTTGCCTGGATGGCACATTCTCGGCGGCAGATTACAACCGCTGTGCCTTTGGTTTGGATGGCATTTTCCATGGTTTCGGTGGTTTGAGCCAAGTCGTATGGGTCAACAACCTGTACGAAATCAACTCCCAAGCCTTTAACCACTTCGTATATGTCCAGCTGACGGTAGCCGTCTCTTTGGAAATCAAT
>JAHZFN010000237.1:0-3773 GCA_019421315.1 Peptococcaceae bacterium
GCTGAACTTGCAGGTTCTGCGGGGCGGCGACGGCAAAATCCGTTCCGTTTTGATGAGCTTTGTGGAAAACGTTGTTCGTTTGAATATGCTGCCGGGTAATCTGGAAAAAGACCAAAAACTGAAAAAGCTGGGTTCTTTGGCGGCGGGTTTGGTGCATGAAATCAAAAACCCCATGCAGAGCATAAGCACAATTGCTCAGCTTCTGCAAAGGAAATATCCCGACGATAAATTTTTACAAAAATATCTTGATTCGGCGATGACGGAAATGAACCGCATAAACGTAATTTTGAGCGAATACCTTTCTTTCAGCGGCACCAATCAGGAATATATGACATATACGCATATCAATGATATTTGCCAAGAGGTTCTTCAGATTACCTACGGTAATTGTTATTTGAATGAAATTGAACTGCGAACCGTATTGCCCGACAATATTCCGATGATGATTCTCGACACGGGCAGAATTAAGCAGGTTTTGGTGAATTTTATCACCAATTCCATTGATGCTGTAAACGAACTGCGCAATTCGGAGGATTTTGAAGAAAATTATCCCGACTACCAAGGTATTATAGAGATAGAAACGGAGTATAATTACGGTTTAAACGAATGTTATATTTATATTCGAGATAACGGTATCGGCATGACCAAGGAAACTTTGGACGATATAAGCAAGCCGTTTTTTACCACGAAAAAATACGGTACAGGTATCGGCGTGTCCATCAGCAAAAACATTATCCGCAATCACGGCGGCCGCATTGCCGTTCAAAGCGAATATGGCAAGGGCACAACATTTAAAATTATTCTGCCTGAACTGGCGGGATTGATGGAAATGGCAGTTAAGCAAAAGCGCAAAAACATCGAAGAATTTGTTTTGAGCCGCAACAGCGGCTGTGTCTGCGATGATTACGGTTTTGATTTTTGATTGCGGCGAGTATTATACTAAGAAATTTAATAAAGCGTAAAGAAATATTTAAACCGCAGCTGTTTTTTTGGAAAACGGCTGCGGTTTTTTGTTTTGGGGTGATTATGGTGGAGCTTATTGAAAAAATATGTTAAATAGTTCTTTTGAGGGTAAATTTTGAGGGTAAATTTCTATAAATAAAAAATAATGAAATATTGGGGTTTAATTCGGTTGCATAAAACATTTGCCAACATCCCCCCAAATAAAGTATTTGACAAAACAGTATTCCGAGATGTATAATAAAATCAATAGTACAGGCGTTGAGCGGGAAGAGTAAAATTTACTCGGTTTTGCAGAGAGGAATTATCATTGGCTGCAAGTAATTCCATAATCGAAAATTTGAAAACCACCCGTTAGCCCCTGCCGGGAAATGCTTTGGCAGAGTATTGGCAGGCGTTGCAGGCGTTAACTGTTTGAGAGTGAATTTTTCACGGCGGCTTGTTTTGGCGGAATTTGGCTTGCGGTGCGAAAATTTTCATTAGGGTGGAACCACGGAACCTTTCGTCCCTTGCGGATGAGAGGTCTTTTTTATTTTCTGCCCGTTAAATTTTAGATGTCTATTAGCAAAATTTTCAAATATGAACGGAGGTTTTATTATGGTAGTAATTACATTGCCGGACGGCAGCAAAAAGGAATTTGAAAATCAAGTCAGCTGTTACGATGTAGCCAGAAGCATTTCCAACAGCTTGGCAAAAAATGCCGTTGCCGCCAAGGTGAATGGTGAGGTTAAAGAATTGAAATCCGTGATCGACAGCGACGCAGATTTTGCCGTTTTGACATTTGATGACGAAGAAGGCAAAAAGGTTTTTTGGCACAGCACGTCCCACTTGATGGCGCAGGCTGTTTTGCGTTTGTTCCCCAACACCAAATTCGGTATTGGTCCCGCTATCAAAGACGGTTTTTATTATGACTTTGACAGCGACCACAAATTTGTGCCTGAAGATTTGGCAAAAATCAAAGCGGAAATGCTGAAAATTGCCAAAGAAAAACTGGTTTTTGAAAGAAAAGAAATTTCCAAAGCCGAAGCCTTGAAACAATTTGAGGAAAGAGGCGAAATTTATAAAGTAGAACTGATCAACGACTTGGAAGAGGGTGCCGTAATCAGCACCTATACCCAAGGTGAATTTACCGATTTGTGCGCAGGACCTCATCTTTTCAGCACCGAAAAAATTAAAGCCGTTGAACTGACCAGCATTGCAGGCGCTTATTGGCGCGGTTCCGAAAAAAACAAAATGCTCCAGAGAATTTACGGTATCAGCTTCCCCAAACAAGCCATGCTTGACGAATATATGGCAAGAATTGAAGAAGCGAAAAAACGTGACCACAGAAAACTGGGTCAGGAATTGGGATTGTTCACATTTATGGAAGAAGGTCCCGGCTTCCCGTTCTTCCTGCCGAAAGGTATGGAGCTGCGCAACGCTTTGGAAGATTACTGGCGTGAAATTCACCGCAAGGCGGGTTATGTTGAAGTACGCACTCCGATGATGCTGAACCGTGCTTTATGGGAACAAAGCGGACACTGGGATCATTACCAGGAAAATATGTACTTCACCAAAATTGACGGCGAAGATTTTGCCATCAAACCGATGAACTGTCCCGGCGGCATTTTAATTTACAAACACGATATGCACAGTTACAGAGATTTGCCCATCAGAATGGGTGAAATCGGTCAGGTACACCGTCACGAGCTTTCCGGCGCTTTGCACGGTTTGATGCGTGTTCGTTCCTTCTCTCAGGACGATGCTCATATTTTTATGCTGCCCGAACAGATTAAAGAAGAAATTGTCGGCGTAACCAAGCTTATCGACTCTGTTTATAAAAAATTCGGTTTCCCGTACCATGTTGAGCTTTCCACCAAACCTGAAAAAGCCATCGGCAGCGAAGAAATTTGGGACAAAGCAACTCAGGCATTGCGTGATGCAATGGACGATATGCGTATGGATTACATTGTTAACGAAGGCGACGGCGCATTTTACGGACCGAAATTGGACTTCCATTTGGAAGACAGCCTGGGCAGAACGTGGCAGTGCGGTACAATCCAGCTGGACTTCATTATGCCCGAAAAATTCGATATGACATATATAGGCGAAGATAATCAAAAACACCGCCCTGTTATGATTCACAGAGTTTGCTTTGGCAGTATCGAAAGATTTATCGGTATTTTGACAGAACATTTCGGCGGTGCGTTCCCCACATGGCTGGCTCCCGTTCAGGTACGTATTATGAGCATTGCCACCAAACACAACGCTTATGGTGAAGAATTGGCGCAAAAAATGCGTGATCTCAATATCCGTGTTGAAGCCGATACCAGAAATGAAAAAATCGGTTATAAAATTCGTGAAGCACAAGGTCAAAAAATTCCTTATATGCTGGTTGTCGGCGACAAGGAAGTGGAAGCGGGAGCTGTTGCTATCCGCAAACGTGGTTTCGGTGACCAAGGCGCCAAAAACGCTGACGAATTTATCAACGATTTGCTGACCGAAATCAAAAACCGCGATATGTAATTAATAATATATATATAATTGATTATCAGGTTTGCAGATTTAGATTTAATTATCATAAGATTGTAAGCCGTAAAAATCGGTATTTATGGGATACTGCCGTCTTATTATTTAAGGCAGTATCCCTTTTTATGTGAGAAAATCAAATGGATTTTTTATGGTAAATTTTAATCAGTCCAATCAAATATTACAGTTTTTTTGCATAAAATTCAGTTGCATTATGTGAACATTTGGCGGCGTTTTAAGAAAAAAACGCTTACTTTTACGCCAAAAAACAAGAAGTTGCCGATAAATATGGTCTTTGCACTTGC
>JAHZFN010000237.1:3783-5976 GCA_019421315.1 Peptococcaceae bacterium
GTAATATGTGTGATAAAATAATATACGTATCATTGTGCTTTGGAATAGAATTAAAATTTTTTAAATATTTAGGAGGTATTTCCTGTGATTAATATTAATGATATTAAAGTAGGTACTACTATCAAATTGGAAGGCGATCCCTATGCCGTTACCGAGTTTCAGCATGTAAAACCCGGCAAAGGTTCCGCTTTTGTCCGCACAACCCTGAAAAACGTTCGTACGGGCCGTGTTATTCCCAGAACTTTCAACGCCGGCATTACCGTTCCCAGAGCTTATCTGGACAGAAAAATGATGCAGTTTCTTTATCAGGACGGCGAAGATTATTACTTCATGGATAACGAAACTTACGAACAGATGGCTTTGACAGCCGAAAATCTGGGCGAAAAAATCAAATATTTGCAGGAAAACATGGACCTTTATGTTGTTTTCTTTGAAGGTCAAATTATCGGTGTTGATTTCCCGGCACAGGTTGAATTGGAGGTTGTTGAAACAGAAGCCAGCATCAAAGGCAACACTGCTTCCGGCGGCACCAAACCTGCCAAAACAAACACCGGCGCCGTTGTTAAAGTTCCTTTCTTCATCAACGAAGGTGACAGAATCAGAGTTAACACAGAAACCAACGAATACATCGAAAGACTGTAAGCCAAAAGGTTTTAACTAAGTTTTATAATTTAATTTTTATTAAATTTTATAAATACTCAAAATATCAGTTATTTAATTAAAGGAGGTATGTAACATGAACATTAAAGAAAGAGTTGTATATTTGCAGGGTCTTGCCGAAGGTATCAACTTTAAAGAAAGCTCCAAAGAAGGCAAAATTGTAACAGATATGTTAGATATTTTGGCTGATATGGCTGATATGTTGGATGACATTGTTGCAGAACAGATTGATATGCAGGAAATCGTTGACGAAATCGACGAAGATTTGGCTGAATTGGAAGAAGAATTCTATGATGACGAATGTGAATGCGATGACGATGATTGCTGCTGCTGCGACGATGATGATGAAGAATATGATTATGACGAAGACGATTTGGTAGAAATGACTTGCCCCAATTGCGGCGAAGTTGTGCTTTTTGATAAAGATATTTTGGATTCCGACGAAGCTATCGAAGTTGTTTGCCCCGTTTGCGACGGCGTGGTTTTTGATAACGAAGAATTGGAATATACCGAACCCATTGATGACAAAGAAGGCGGTTGCGGCTGTGGCTGCGAAGACAAATAAATTTGTCTTAAGCATTAATTAAAAAATAAAAGGGCGCTTAAGCGCCCTTTTATATATGCTATATGCCGTTTGGCAGGGCGTTGCTTTTTACTAAAGAAGCGTTTTGAAAAAATGCGGATTATTTTTTTTGCAAAAACCTTGACACGACGGCAAAGCAATGCTATAATTTAATGGTTGATTATAGAAAAGTAGAACGCATCCGCTTTCTCACCTGTATCCTGAAGGGTAAGGTTAATACATTTTTTCATCTCGGTTCTTTTGGTTTTAGGGCTGAGTTTGTTATTGTATGAGTGGGTGCAGACCCGCTTTTTTTATTTTACGGAGGTGAAAATCATTTTTAAAGAATTGCGAATTAACGAAGAAATCCGTGCCAGAGAGGTTCGTTTGGTTTCTGAAAACAGCGAAGAACAATTTGGTGTTCTTGACGTAAGAAAAGCAATGGATATTGCCCACGCCAGAGATTTGGATCTTGTGGAAATCGCTCCCAATGCAAAACCGCCGGTTTGCAAAATGATGAACTACGGCAAGTATCGTTTTGACCAGTTGAAACGAGAAAAAGAAGCAAAGAAACAACCTCAAGCACCGCCAATATCGGTAAAAGGAACTGGCACAAAAATTCCGAACCAACATCATAAAAAAGGCCGAACCAAATCATTAGGACAGTCAAGGAAAACAGAATAACTATTCCCACAAGCTTGAAAGCAAGCACGATATTGTCGTCGTTGTGAAAAATAAACAGAGCGATTTTCTCTTGTAAAGAAGGTTTCATTATTTCTTTGCCTTTGTCTTCAATTTTTGTTCCGAGAAAGAACTATGTGCTTTTGACCACAACTTAGCGCTTAAAACGGTATTTTCCTTTTCTGACAGAGAACCATTTAGAAACCTGAAATTGAATGTTTCAATACGGTCTTTTTTCGGCTCTCTTTATTTCAACAAGTTAAGGGATCAACACTTCCCGGCAGCCTTCA
>JAHZFN010000238.1 GCA_019421315.1 Peptococcaceae bacterium
AAATCAACGGTTTGGAAACAGCAGGCAGCCTGAGTCTTCTTTTCAGCGACAAAACAGGTACTATCACCGAGGGCAAGCTTTCCGTTGTGGAAATGGCGACGGGTAACGTTACAAAATTCAGCAAGCTTGCCAATATTAACCCCGAGCTTGCAGCTGATATTATTATTGGTGTAGGCGTCAACAACAGCGCCGTAGTTTCCGACGGTTCCATCATCGGCGGCAACAGCACCGACCGAGCTTTGATGTCATTTTTGGTTGATGCCAAAGCGGACGGCTCTGTCAGCAAGAAAGATGTTAAAAACTTCAACGCTTTTGATTCCGCTAAAAAATATTCCAGTGTAACCTTGGTCAAAGACGGCAAAAGCGTAACCTATATCAAAGGCGCACCCGAAAAAATCATTGAAAGATGTACTCATTATGTCGACGAAAACGGCGCCGTTAAAGAATTGGTTGAAAAGAATTACCTGATTTCCTATATGGACGAGCAGGCAGGTCGTTCCATGCGCCTTTTGGCTGTTGCCAAAGCAAGCGGTGCCTCCGACGACGGCGATTTGACTTTGGTATGCGTCATCAGTATCCGTGATAACGTCCGCAAAGAGGCCGTTGACGCCATCAAGGAAGTGCATAATGCAGGTATTCACGTTGTGATGGTTACAGGCGACCGCAAAGAAACGGCAGTTGCCATTGCCAAAGAAGCAGGGCTTTTGACAAGCTCCGACGACGTTGCTTTGACCTCTGCCGAAATGGCTGAAAAAAGCGACGAAGAGCTTAAGGAAATTTTGCCGAAACTGCGTGTGATATCCCGTGCTTTGCCCACAGACAAGAGCCGTCTGGTGCGCATTGCCCAGGAACTGGATTATGTTGTCGGCATGACGGGGGACGGCGTCAACGACTCTCCCGCCTTGAAAAAAGCCGACGTCGGCTTTGCCATGGGCAGCGGTACAGAGGTTGCCAAAGAAGCGGGCGATATTACAATTTTGGACGATAATTTCTCTTCTATCGAAAAAGCTATTTTGTACGGCAGAACCATGTTCAAAAGTATCCGCAAATTCTTGATTTTCCAGCTTACTGTTAACGTGGCGGCTGTGTTGACCTGCTTTATCGGACCTATGCTGGGTGAAAATGTTGTTTTGACTGTTATTCAGCTGCTGTTTGTTAATCTGGTAATGGATACATTGGCTGCCATCGCTTTTTGCAGCGAACCCGCTTTGAAAGAGTATATGAAAGACAAGCCTATCGCCAGACAGGCGGGCATTGTCAGCAAAGAAATGTTTATTCAAATCATTATCTGCGCTCTTTATATTACTTTCATCTGTCTTTCCATTTTGTTCCTGCCGGCAATCCGCAATCTTTTTGGCGACGTTGATATAACTTATCTGAAATCCGCTGTTTTTGCAACGTTTATGATGGCTATTACTTTCAACGGCTTTAACGCCAGAACAAGGCATATCAACGTTTTCGAGAATATGGGACGCAACAAAAACTTTATCTGGGTTATGCTGTCCATTTTTGCTTTGCAGTTTGTTTTCGTTACATTCGGCGGCGAAGTGCTGAGCGTTGAGGCTCTTTCTTTGAAATCTTGGATTATCTGCATTGTTTTGGCTTTCTTGGTAATCCCCATCGACATGATCAGAAAAGCGATTATGAACAAAAAATAATATTAATATCAAAAACAAACCGAGCCGAAAAATTTTCGGCTCGGTTTCCAAAAGATTGTTTGACGGGAGGAAAAACATAATGAGCAGTTCGGGCAGACGGTTGAAAATATCCTTTAATTCTCCGGTTGTGCTTTGGTTTTCCATAATATGCCTGATTTCTTTGATACTTGGCTATTTGACAAACGGCGTTTCCACCGATTTGGTTTTCAGCGTTTACCGTTCATCGTTGGCAAATCCTTTAACATATGTTCGTTTTATCGGTCATGTTTTCGGCCATGCCAACTGGGAGCATTTTCTCGGCAATATCACACTGCTTTTGGTGATCGGTCCTATGCTGGAGGAAAAATACGGCTCCTTGAACATTCTCTTCGTAATTTTGGCGACGGCGGTTATCACGGGCGTTGTGAATTTTGTGTTTTTCCCAAATGTTCAGCTTTTGGGAGCCAGCGGCGTGGTTTTTGCTTTTATTCTCCTTTCTTCCTTTGTCAGCATTAAAGAAGGCACCATCCCTGTAACCTTTATTCTGGTTGCTGTAATTTATATAGGCGGTCAGATTTACGACGGCATTTTTGTGCAGGACGATGTTTCCAATTTGACCCATATCGTGGGCGGCGCCGTCGGTTCGGCTCTGGGATATGTCATGGCAAAAAACAAAATGAGCAGATATTAAAAATTTTTTTTATAATCTATAATTTGATAAAATGTTAGCAAAAAGGTATTTTTGAACTTGTTGAAGCGAGTACACATTGAAAATCCCGACGATTATTTTATCGACTTGGGAAAACGAAAAAACAAGGGTGTTTATTTTTGCCGAATTAACGGCTACAACAGCCAAATTCATGATTTTATTCTCAAGTACTACGAAGCGGCAAGGCTGAACGGTGTAATCATTGAGGGTAATCTGCAAAACCCCGACAATAACAATCTGGCTTATTACAACTAAATATTGGGCGCAAATTTTCGGGCGGAGCCGCAGTTTATTAACGCTGCTCTGCAAAAATGGCTGCCCCGTATGACGCCGTCCCAAAGGGATAATGTGGCATCCGCCGTTTACGAAACCTTGATGAGCTTGCGGCGAAGCGGCAAAAACGATAATATGCTGAAAAACGCCTACATAAAATTTATGTGCTGGCTTTATTACAAATTTGAGCGCATTGTTATTTTGAGCGAGGCAATTCCGCCGCCGACACCCGAGGAAATCAACGGCATAAACCGCAAAAACTATCGTGATATAAACGGCTTGATTATGGACTTGTCGCTGAATATTCAATATGCCGCCAGCCAAGAGCTGCAAAGAATTATGGTCAAGGCTTTTGTGGACTTGCTTTTGTCGGAAAACAAAAATAGCGGTAATAACCTGACCGCATTACCAACAAGGCCGTCTATTTGCTTTGCTGGCTAAAACGGTATCAGCCGCAGCTTTTTGAAAATTGGCAGCCTGCGGATATGAGTTTTTTGTATCAAAACGCCGACCTGAAAATCTTATTATGGAGCGGGATTATTTTGCAAACCGAAAATTGTGTATTTCCTTTTATGTCAAATGCGGCGTTGAAAAGATGTTGCTATTTGATTTTGATATTTTTTGCCGGCTGTTTGGTAGGCTGGCTGTATGAAGAAATTTTTTATTGGATAACAGAGGGCGTTTTGCGGGATCGCGGCATATTATACGGTCCGTGGCTGCCCATTTACGGCATGGGAGCCTTGGCAATTTACGCCATGAAGCCGCTGAAGAAAAATCCTTTGCTTTTGTTTTTGCTGTGCATCGGCGCCACGGGCGTTTTGGAATATGTGCTGGGTTACATCGGCATTAATTATTTTGGACTGCGCCTTTGGGATTACCGAGGCTTGTTTTTGAATTTGAACGGCATAATCTGTTTTCGCAGTGTGATGAGCTTTGGCATTATGGGAATGTTTTTTCATTACGTTTTAGAGCCTTATGGTGAAGAGCTTTACAATAAACTTTCTTTGAAAACCGTTTGTGCAATTTGTTTTGCGCTTTTGCTGATGTTTGGGGCTGACTGTATTTTCAGCAGTTTTTTTCATACTCCCATTACATATTGATGATGAACGATTAAGCAAGGAGTGTTTTTGTTTATGGAAACATCTTCTGCTGTCCGCCTTTTGGCTTGTGCCGGCGGTTTGATGTTGATTTGCGGTGCCTTGGCGGCTTTCGGCAGATATTTCATTATCTGCGGATTGTTGGTTGTCGCTTCTTTGGGTATGTTGGCGGCGGCTTACAATTTCAGCTCGGCAGGCAAAAAAGAAAAATAATAACAAAAAAAAGAATAATGCCGTTACTAGGCGAAGTTGACAAACCCACAGTCTGAACCAAAAAAGTTCGGGCTGTGGGTTTGATTTTATATATAAATTAAAGAAAGAATAAAGAAAGGAGAACAAAATATATTTTATATTACTGCCTAATCGCTTTGCTTGGAATTTGATTATGAGGTTGCTATTACTCCCATTCGTCATTCCAATAATCTTCGGCTTCTTCATAATCCATGAAATCGTCGCAGGTATCGTAATAATAATCCTCGGCGTCAGTGTAATCTTGAGGATTATATGATTTGTCCGTATAATCGGGGTGAACACTGCCGCTGCCTGCGTCGTCTGATGATGTGTTTTCTGTTACCGTATCGCTTTCGTCAAGGTCAAATGTTTTACATTTCAAATGACTTTCAGTGCTGTTTAAGGTGTTTTGGTTGGTGTAATTGTCATGATATTGTTGATAGTCCGCCTTCTCTTTGGCGGCAATTATGCCAAAGATACTGAGAATAACTATAATCAGCACTGCAAAGCAAGATATGAAAATTACTGTGCCTTTGCGTTGAGTTTTGGGGGAATTGGGGTCGGAATAATAATTTTTGGTCATAGCATATTACCTCTCTTTTTTGTTTGTTTGCTTTGTGATTTTATAATACCGGATTAACTGTCCCAAAAAGCGGACTATATATTGGATTTTAATTTATTTTTTTTGTTATATTTCAGTTTATGCGTTCTTAGGCGAGGGAAAGAACTTAGGGTTGGTGTTTGTTGGTTTGGTAAATGCGGCAATTATTTGCAAAATT
Source organism: Peptococcaceae bacterium (assembly GCA_019421315.1). Taxonomy (GTDB): domain Bacteria; phylum Bacillota; class Dehalobacteriia; order UBA4068; family UBA4997; genus JAHZFN01. Next base: position 4,727 of record JAHZFN010000238.1, read on the forward strand.
AATATTTTATTATGACAAAACATATGGTATAATTGCTTATAGTGGGTGTAGTGTGTAAAGTTGCAGAAAATATTTTGTGTGAAAATATTACGGAGTGTATATTATGACAAAAAACTTTTTAAATATATTCGGTAAAGGCAATGAACCGCAAAATTCGGTGGAAAAAAACTGCCATGCCGAAGAATATGCTGCAAAATTCATCGACTTGACGGAATTTCCCATTAATTTCGCAAAGGTGCCGAAGCATATTGCCGTTATCATGGACGGCAATGGCAGATGGGCAAAGGCGAAAGGCTTGCCGCGGACTGTCGGTCATCGTTACGGCGTTGATTCCGTCGACAAGGTTGTGGAAGCCTGCAAGGAAATCGGTGTGGAATATTTGACGGTGTACGCTTTTTCCACGGAAAACTGGAAAAGACCAAAGGACGAGGTAAGTACTCTGATGCAGCTTTTGGTGGAATTTGCCCAAAGCAAGCTGGAAAAAATCTGCCGCAACAATGTTCGGGTAAAGATTTTGGGAGATATGGTGAATATGCCGGATTACGCCGCCAAGGCGCTGAACAATCTGATGGAAAACACCGCCTGCGACACGGGAATGACCTTAAATCTCTGTATTAATTACGGCAGCCGCTGGGAAATTGTTGAAGCTGCCCGCAAAATTGCCGAAGACGCTGCCTGCGGCAAAATTGCGCCGAGTGAGATTGACGAGGCTTTGCTGTCCGCCAATTTGACAACGGGCGGTATGCCCGACCCTGAGCTGATGATCAGAACATCGGGAGAGCAGCGGCTGAGCAATTTTTTGCTTTGGCAGCTGGCTTATGCTGAATTTTATTTTACGGATGTTTACTGGCCGGATTTTCGGGAGGCGGAATTGCTGAAAGCCGTTTCTTTGTATCAGAACCGCGACCGCAGGTTTGGCGGTATAAAATAAAAATAATTATAAATCATAGCTATGAAGCTATAATATGTTGCAAGTCGGTTTGAAAACAGATTTTATTAGAATTTGAGATGATTTACTGAAATTAAAATTTGAAACAAAAAAGGAGAGTGTCTATGCTTTGGAAACGAGTGTTGAGCGCCTGTATTTTTGTGCCTTTGCTTCTGGTTTTGATGTGGCTGGGCGGTTGGTTTTGGTTCGGCGGTGTTTTGCTGATTGTTGCACTGGGCGTTCATGAATACTGCAATTTGTTAAAAATTAAAGATATAGAGCTGCCCCTTTGGGTAATGATTTTGGCATCGGTTTTGATTGCGGGTCTGCATTATTTTGCCGACGGCGCATTGACCAGCTTGTCTCTTTTGATTTCCATATTTGTTTTGATTGTTTGGGTTCTGATGAAGGAAAGGGATTTCAGCCATCTGGCATACGGCGTTGCGGGTATGGTGCTGATTGCCTGGCCGCTTTCGGCTTTGCTGGGAATTTGGCATATTGACGAATCGTGGCAGCTGGTTTTGATGACGTTTATAATTCCCTGGTTTACCGATACGGGAGCGTACTTTGTGGGCAGCGCCTGCGGCAAACACAAAATGGCGCCCGATATAAGCCCCAACAAATCTTGGGAAGGTGCAGTCGGCGGTCTTGTGATCGGTGTTTTGGCGGTTTTGCTGTATAATGCCTTGATTTTGCATTATCCTATGTGGCTGATTTTTGTGATTGGCTTGGTTTGTTCTGCTGTCGGTCAACTGGGCGATTTGATGGAATCGTGGCTGAAACGTTGGGTTGGCGTCAAGGATTCCGGCAACACCATTCCGGGGCACGGCGGCATTTTGGACAGATTTGACAGTATGCTGTTGGTGGCGCCTGTGGCATATTATATTTTGCTGATTTATACCAAATATGTTTTTTATATGATTTAAAGCT
>JAHZFN010000239.1:0-2457 GCA_019421315.1 Peptococcaceae bacterium
AATTTCCCAATGACCGCAGGTTGTGTCTTTGCCGCAGGAAATCTCCCGCATTTTACCGTAATTTCCCAAGGCCGCCGCAACGGGTTCAACATTTTTAAAATTGCCGATTTTGCCCAAACCCAGCTTTGCCAAATTGGGCAGCTTGATAGCGTCAAATTTTTGGCAGACATGACCGATGGTGTTGCTGCCGACGTCGCCGAATTTATCGGCATCGGGAGCTTCGCCGCAGCCTGCGCTGTCCATAAGCAATATAATAACTCTTTTGTTTTCTGTCATTTTTGTCACCGCCTTGTCGGTTTATTATTTTTACACTATAACAAAACTCTCAAATTAGAAAATTATATTCAGTTTGTCCTCACATCAGTCTTTGGAACGAGGATGAAACTCTTCGTAAACCCGCCGCAGATGACCTTTTGTCAAATGGGTGTAAATCTGAGTTGTGGCAACATCCTCATGCCCCAAAAGCTCCTGCACAATCCTGAGATCGGCACCGTTTGCCAAAAGATGAGTTGCCACGGAATGCCGCAATGTGTGGGGTTTGACGTTGACCTCTATGCCTGCCTGCTTGGCGTAGGCTTTGACCTTTTGCCAAAAGGCCTGCCTGGTTATAACACCGCCGTGAAAATTCAAAAACAGCATATCCGGGCGTTTCTCAACGTGTTTAACGTTAGAGCCTTTTTTTTGCTTGCCCTTATCCGCCAAAAGCTGACGTCTGCCGTTATTGATATAAAAATCCACATAATAAACGGCTGTTCTGCCCACGGGTACAATTCTTTCTTTGTTGCCCTTGCCGATGACTCTGACAAAGCCGGCATGGCTGTTGTAATCGTCAATAGGCAGTGTGCAAAGCTCGCTGACACGCAGTCCCGTCGCATACATCAGCTCCAGCATCGCTCTGTCCCGCTGACCGTTGGGCGTGTCAAGATCGGGCGTATTCAGCAGCCTTTCCACCTCCTCCGCCGTCAAAACGTCGGGGAAAAGCTTGGCAGGTTTCGGCGAATCCAGGTTTGCCGAAACATCTTTTGTCATGATTTTTTCCTTATGCAGAAATTTAAAAAACGCCCGCATGGTTGCGGTATGGCGCGCCAATGTACTCTGCGCCTTTTCATCGGCATAAAGCTCGCCCAGATAATTGCTCAAATGATTGGGCGTGATTTCCGTAATTTTCCGCACTCCGCAATTTTGCAAATACTCTTTTAAATCCAGCAAATCAAATTCATAACTGACAACGGTATTTTCGGAAAGACCCTTTTCCACAACCAAAAATATTTTAAAATCCCGCAAGCAGGAAGAAAACTCCTGTTCAAAACGTTTTTTTTCATCATTTGCAGTCAAATTGCCGTTTAATTTATCGGGCATAAAACAAACCTCGCCTTAATCGTAAAATCACTTTTATATCTGCCGCACCGCAGCTGCGGCTTTACATAATAATTATAATTTCGCCAACAAAAAGTCAATTCCTCTTTTTACCAAGATTGTAAACACCTGCCAAACGCAATTTATGAAGTCTTTTGCAGCGATTTCGGCATACAGCGCCAAAACGGCGCAGTGTATATCAACGCTGCGCCGCAATTATTCTTTTTATTAATTTTCCGAAAAGTCAAACCGTTTTTTGACAGATAAATTACAGTCGTAATTCGCTTATTCCATTTTGCTGAATTCTTTTTGCAGTCTGCCGATAATTCTTTTTTCCAGACGGGAGATGTACGATTGAGAAATCCCCAGCAAATCCGCCACCTCCTTTTGGGTTTTGCCGTCGGAACCGTCCAGGCCGAAACGCAAATTCATAATCAGCCGTTCCCGCGGCTGCAATTTTTCCAACGACAAACGCAGCAGCTTTTTGTCAACCTCGTCCTCCAGCTCCTTGCAGACTATGTCGTTATCCGTACCCAAAACATCGGAAAGCAAAAGCTCGTTGCCGTCCCAGTCAATGTTCAAAGGCTCGTCAAAGCTGACCTCGGTGCGAATTTTGTTGTTTCGCCGCAGACACATCAAAATTTCGTTTTCGATACAGCGGGAAGCGTAAGTTGCCAGCTTGATGTTTTTATCGGGTTTAAAGGTGTTGACGGCTTTAATCAAGCCTATTGTGCCGATACTGGACAAATCCTCCAAACCGATACCGGTGTTTTCAAACTTTCTGGCGATATAGACCACAAGACGCAGATTATGCTCAATCAGCGTACTGCGGACGCTTTCGTCCCCCGCCGCCAGCTTTTTGATAACGGCGGCCTCCTCTTTGCCCGTCAATGGCGGCGGCAGCATTTCTCCCGAACCTATGTAGAAAACCTCCTGCAATTTTTCATACAGTTCACTTTCCCGCTTTTTGCCGAAAATTTTCCGCAAATACGCCCAAAACCAATCTTTAACAACGCCGCTGCCGACGTTTAACCGCTTACCGTCAATATTTTTGTGCATTTTTGCGGTTTATTTTATATTTTGTATTCCTCTGTATGACCT
>JAHZFN010000239.1:2467-3856 GCA_019421315.1 Peptococcaceae bacterium
GATTATCCGTTACTTTTGCAGTGTTGAATTTGACCATACATATCACCCTTTTTCAAATACCTGTCGTTTTTTTCAGCCGACAAGCCGTTTTTTAATTTTGCCGTTTGTGTCTCTTATGTTTTTCCTGCCTTTTGATTTTTCGTTATCGGTCGGTGTATCCAAAACCCAGGGGTTTAAAATAGCATTAAAATTCCGCCTGCCGCCAAGCTTGTCATCAGACAAAGCCACAACAACAACAGCAGTTTTGCCTTTCACCGAAAAATCATCGGGACGAAATCCCAAAAGAAAGCCTTGCTTTTTGCCAACCGAACGAAAAGAAACCAAAGAAAGCCTGCCAAACCAGTCAGCGTCGGCATATTTTGTCCCAAGCAAATCATAAAGGCAAAAAATGTCCGTTTGTTCATTTTTACATTTTGCATATTCCTCACACAACTCCTTTGGCAGCATGCCGCACACGGCCTCGTATTCCGCAACCATCACAGGATAACCGCTGATCGGCTCGCATAGGCTGTTGCCCGTGTCCAGAAACACGTCCAAACCGACGGCTGCCGCCCCGAATGTAAGTCTGCCCCGAACCAAGCAGCCGTCCTCCGCCATGAATTTTTTTAAGTATTTAATACTGAAACGACTCAAAAAAACTATGAGCAAAGCGGGGCAAACCCAAACGATAAGACGTTCCGTCGGAACGCCGAAATTTTGCAGAAACGTTTTTCCCGCATTGCCGGCACCGTTGGCGGCAAAAACCAACAAATAATAATAAATCAACAGTCTAAAGCCCTTTTCCCTGCTCAGTCTGCCAAACGCCAAAAACAGAAGCAGCCAAGGAAACAGCAAAACCACAGGTGCCGCCGTCAAAAAAGCGAAACTGGGCAAAACCGCCAAAGCGCCGTAAATGCCGCCGATACAGCCCGCCCCCAACAGCCTGAGCCAAAAAAAAGGCGTGCTGCTGAATTTGGCGGCTCCGTAAAGCAGAAGGCTGTCCATCAAGCAGTTGAAAAAAAACAGCAAATCGCAGTAAACAACGTATGTCATCGGCAGATCGGCTCCCAACTTGTTTATAGTTTTTTTGCGGCGTTTTTTGGTTTTTGGCTCGGTTCGGTTATCATAAATGCATTATATCAAAACAATATCAAAAAAAATGTTGAAATCGCAGAGCAAACCGCTCTTTTTACTGCTTTATTATTACAGTTTTCGACTTAAATTCTTCCGAATTAAATTCTATCTTGAAATTGGCTTTTCTGTAACAATTCCGCAAAATGCCGCCCGCCATATTCATTGCTTTTCGGCGGCAACGAGAAAGCGGAAAAGCAAAAGACAGGCAAAAATCAAATTTTCGCCTGTCTTTTGTTTATTAATCATTTTTTTTGGCGGTTTTGGGAGCCTTGCCGG
>JAHZFN010000240.1:0-9626 GCA_019421315.1 Peptococcaceae bacterium
GAATACAAAATTCCATTAGCAAATATTATAGCATTATTTTTTTTAAATTACAATAATTTTTTTGATTGGGAGGTTTTCCGTTTTTGCCTTGCTGTGCTGTATGCATATTAGAACATCGGTTAAAATCTATAAAAAAACAGAATGTTTTAGTTATGAAGAATTCACAAAAACATTCTGTCGGTCGGATAAAGCCGAAAATACGAGCTCATCCGATGTATACTGATAAATTAACGGTTTTTGGCTTGCAGCATATTGAGAATTTTTAATCCCAGGTGATATTCCAGCCTGGTTTCGCCGTTTTCCAAATCCAGTCCTGCAATGTCCTCAATTCTGTCCAGACGATATTGCAAAGTTTTGTAATGAACGAACAACTCTTCGGCTGTTTTGCGGGCGTTGCCGCCGTTGGCAAGATACGCCTCCAATGTTTTCAGCAGGTCGATATTGGAATGAATATCGTAAGACTGAAGCTTAAGCAGACCTTTCGGAACAAAGTCCAACAACTGTTGGTCGTCGTTGATTTGTGCCAAAAGCTTGTATATGCCCATGTTATTGAAGAACATGAATTTTTTCTCTTTGCCGAAATATTTACCGATCTGCATGGCTTCTTTGGCTTCGGCATAGCTTTGGCTGGCGGAGGTCAGCTCTTCAAAGGTTGAACCGACACCAAAAAAAACGTGTTCGCTGCCGTATGAGGTGAACATTTCATGCATCATCTGGCAAAATTCGCCGATTTGCTCTTCGTCGTCGCTGGGGAAGCCTACCAATACGGCATGGAAGCCTGTGTTTTCCAAATTGACCGACGCCAAAATTTCGCCCGGAATTTTGGCATAGGTGGACCACATGGCGTTTCTGCTGTTGAAGCTGTCATTATCGTTGGTTTTTTGGCTGACTGTAATGATTGTGTAGTAGGGGCAAAGCTTCATTCCCAAAAGATCGGCGCGGCGTTTGGCAATTTCCACAGACTGAACTTGTCCCAAAATCAAATCCTCCAAAAGCTCGCCGCTGAAACGGGTTTTGACGCTGTCCAAATTAACTTGCTTGCCCATTTGATTGATAACCTGGGCAACGGCGTTTTCAAAATCGTGAATTCTTTCGGCGGAGGGCTGTTTTTCACCGGTGCAGATAACCCAATGCCCCAGCATTGTGTCGTTGATACGCATTGCCGCCATGTAGTAATATTGGTTTTGATGGAACAGCAGAGTGCCGCCGAAAAGTGGCTTGTTTTTGATGTTCATAAAGTCCTCTTCGGAAATCCAGCCTTTGGGAGAAAGGGCAATTGGGTAGCCTTCCGTGTTGAAAACGGCGGATTCATAACCCCAGATGGAGTTTAAAAAGTCCAGTCTTTCCTCCAAAGTGTTGTCAACCATGGTCATTTCGGCAATTTTGCGGCAGATATGGGCGGATTCCTTATTGATAACGGCCTCCATGACGGGGCGTATGATGTCGTTGTAATCCACGTTGGCGCCCACCTCCAAAATGGGCAGACCGACCATATTGGCAACGTCTATGATGACGTTGAAAACTCCGTCAATATAGCTTTGGTTTTTGACAATTAAAGCGCCAACATTGGCGGCCGCCATCGACTGTATGTAGTTTGACTGCTGGCTTCTCTGCTTTGCCAGGGCAAAATTGTTGGCAAGAACCAAATCTTTGCCTTTGAGCCACTGCACGGCTTCAGGAACCTCCATCATGGTAACGTGTTCAATTTCTCTGTCCAAACCGTTGGCGCCTGCAATCAACTTGGCATTTGCCAAAACACCTATTTTCATTGCGTCTTTAACTGTTATACCCATTTGGATTCACCTCTTTTTTTATCGGCGGCTTTTTTGTGCAAATATTGCTAAATGTTAAAATACTATGAATATATCTTAATACAAATATGATAAAAAATCTAGTCTTTTTTTGCTTTTTTCTGAAAAATTTATACATTTTTTTGCTAAATATAGTAACTGAGATATTTTTGTCGAAAAAACTGTACTTGTTATATAGCATATTTGGGTAAATTTTGAAAATGAGTTTCATAAATTTCTCCATAATCAGCCGGGTCTTTACTATAAATTATTAATAGGTTATAATAATATAATAAATTACGAAGCAATAACGAACCTATTAACATTCGGTATAGTATTCGGTTAATTGTTTGCTTTGCCGAATATGCAAATAATAAAGGTTCGGCGGGCTTATCGTTAGTGTATACAAAGTTGTCGCAGAAAAAAGAAAGGAATTTACAATGAAAAAAATTGCTCGTTTAATTTTGCCTGTTTTGATTATTTCTATTTGTTGGCTGTCGCTGCAGCCCGCCGCCATGGCTTGGGGGGAAATTGCCGACGAGGGTTCCCCTGTTGCGGAAAACAATGCGAATTCAGGCGGTGAAAACAATTATAACAACGAAAACGGTGAAAATGCGAATGACGAAAATTTAGCTTTGAATTTTATGCGCAGGCTGGATATGAGGCTGGGCAGCCAAGAGGTTACAATAACGGACGCCGAAGGTACGGCGGAAACCAAAACCATAGAAACAATGCCTATGTTGAGAAACGACAGAACCCTGGTGCCATTGCGCTTTATCTGTGAAGAGGTTCTTGGCTGCCAGGTTGATTATATTAAAGAAACCGATACGGTCAATTTGACCAGAAAGGATATTGCCGCCGTTGTCGATTTGCACAGCAAGGTTGTTGAGGTGGAATATGCCGACGGCAGATCGGAAAGTCCGCAAATGGAGCAGATACCCGTTTTGCAACACGATTATCCGTATATGCAGCTGCGCTTATTCAGTGAGCTTTTTGGATGCAGGGTAGATTATAAATCCGAAAATCAATCTATAACTATTTTCGATTTTTTTGATCCCAACGAGGACATTGTTACGGTGGACAGACCCATTGCCAAGGTAACCTTTGATAAATTTGTGGTTGGTCAGCCCACTATGACATATCAAGACCAAAGCTATGATAAAAATGGCTTGCAAATTGTTGAGCGGCAATGGAAATATACCGTCAACGGCAAAACCTATACCGAAAACAATTTGGATAAACTGCGGGAGCGCATTACCAAAGCGGGAACCTATACCATTAATTACCGTGTGCAAAATTCCGATCATATCTGGAGCGTTTGGACTGCCTTCAGCTTTACGGCAGACCCCAACAAGGCACCTGTTATCACAGGCTTTACGGCGCACCGGGCAAGCGATTCCCGAAATACCGTGGTTTATTCCGGCGAACCCATAGATTTTCGTTACAATATTGAGAACGAAGAATGGGAAGATATTGTGGAAACCAAATGGAGCTATTCTTGGACAAGCAAGGGGTACGACAAGAATATGCAGGGCAAGCCAGCTGTGCTTTTTGCCACGGATTCGCCGTATGTGGTAACTCTTCAGGTTAAAGACGCCGCCGGTAACTGGGGTTCGGCAACCGCTTATGTGGTTCCAAAAACCAGAAGCGATATTTCCGAAGCCAATTATAAATTCAGCAATTTGGTGCAGGGTGAAATGTTCTTAAACAAAAAAGGCACGAATTTTAACGAAGATGCGCAAACGGTTCAGCCGAAAAATATTGAATTTGGCAACGTAACTCTTTTGGCGAGCAACAACCCTGAAACCGTTACCGAAACGGGAGTTTTGGCGGCGGATACTTTAAACGGTGATGTGCGTCTGCGTTTTCATCACAAAAACAGCACGGGCAAAACCGTTAAATATTATGCAATAGCCAAAAACGAAACGGCAGAGCCGATTACTTTGCGGGTTGGGCAAAATGCAAGCGCCGGTCCGAGCCAAGACGTTATTCAGGTTGGCGTAACGGTGGTCGATAATTATATGACTAATTCCTATAAGCCCGTTACCAAGGTTTTGCAGCCGGGTGAAGCTTATTTGATTAATCAATCCACGCCTGCCGTCAAAAGCGGTTTCAGCGCAGCCGGTCTGATTGATGTGCAGTCCGACGGCGATCTTACTTACACCATATGTTGCATGAATTTGGGTAGCCGTTATCAGGATTACGGCTATTTGCAGCCCGTTCAAAAAAATTCCACTCATATTCGGGGTACCTTTGCCGAATCTACCATAAATATGGATTACAGATTGAGCGGCAAAAAAACCGAAAAAATCATTTTGGGCAGAGATGACGCCTTTGACGGTTATTTCCGAACGGGCTTTGATGCTTTGACAGGAGATTTTGTTATCAATAACGGCAATCGTGGTGTTGTTCATAATTTGACGGTTACAGCGGATAAAAAAGTCGGTTTGCTTTTCAATCCCAGAGGTACCTCCTACAAGGGCGTTATTATGATTGACGGCAAGGTTATCAATCTTTCCAAGGCGGGCATGATGGCGGGTATTTCCGAAGGCTGTATTCTGGACGTAATGGAAGCGGGGGAAACCAAGGAAATAACGTATATTGTGCCAAGCGGCTCCGACAGCCCTGTTTTAATTGTGGCAATTCCGGAAAATCAGTGGTCAAATTATTAAAAATATGCTAAAACAATATATTCGCCATATATTTGCCAGAATAATATTTAATAATTATTTAATTGGATTAATTTATGAGGTAATTATATCAAAATAATATGGTTTGAAATGTGTTATAATATAATTGTAACAAAACATACTTTGGCAAAATTAAAAAAACTGTCGAATAAAGTTGAATGAAATCAAATTATTATTATGATAAATTGCGTCGGTTTATGAAGGATTGTTTTAAGGAGGATTATTTAATGCGGAAGATTTTCAAAAATTTAGTTGCTGTTATGATGGTTGTCATGCTGGCTTTGGCGCTGTTCGGCTGCGGCGGCAAAGCCGCAGAAACAGACGCAGACGCAGACGCAGGTCCTGCCACAGTTGCCTTTGACGTTGTTATTAACGGTGAAGTTACCCAAACTCATGTTGGGGAAACGGAAGCCGATAATTTAGGCGATTTCTTGAGAGAAAGCGGCGCTGTTGAAGGCGAAGATACCGAATATGGTATGTTTATCACGACCGTTGACGGTGTGAAAGCTGACGACAGCCAGGGACAGTGGTGGTGTGTTACCAAAGGCGGTCAAACGGTGCAGACAGGCGTTGACAGCACACCTATCGCTGACGGCGATAAATTTGAGCTGACATTGATGTACGAATATTAAAATATTAAAATAAATATAAATAAAACAGCGGTCTTATGATATGCTCCAAATATGGTGCATACCCAAGACCGCTGTTTTATTTTGCTTTTATTTTATTATAAGAAAGAAAAAGTATGGAATTGATAAAATAATATTATTGAAAAAAATTATTGAAAAAAATTTAAAATAAATTTTATTCTAACAATGTTCAATTTGCTATTGCAATTTAAAATTATTAAACTATTTATCATAATTAATTTTAAACTGTGTTGTGTTATAGCCCGATTTTTTTAGATTAAAAGAACTATAAGCTGAGAAGTGATTACCACCAAAATCAAAGCGATGGGGTAAGTGGAGGCGTAGGCAGAAGCCACATCGTCGGAATCCGCAACCTTAATCAATGCCCCCAGTGCAGGTGTGCTGGTCATGCCGCCTGTGATGGAACCCAGATAGTTGAACATCGGCATTTTTAAAATGTATTTGGCAATGAGCATACCGACAACGGACGGTATGATTGTCATCAAGGCGCCTGCAACAAAGCCGTACACAATCAGCATTACGCCCAGTTCGGAGGCGGAAACCTGTTCCACCAGTTCAACGCCGCCCTCAATACCTGCGCCGACCAAAAACAGCATTAATCCCAATTCCCGAAAAGCTGAAAGAGTTGCCTGGGGTACGGAAAGATTAATTCTGCCGATGTGACCGAAATGCCCCAAAATCAACGCCATAATCAGCGGTCCGCCTGTGTTGCCCAAAGAAAAGGTTGTTCCCGCATAGCCTTGGGACGAAAGGGGAATGCAGACAGATCCCAGCAGAATACCGAGAACGATTGCCAAACCCATGGGCGCCAACCCCAAATCGTCGATTATAATTCTGCCTTTGGATGGATCTGCTTTAAAAGTATGGCCTTGGAAAGATTCCAGCATTTTCCTTTTTTCTTCTGCTTTGTCCGCTTTCAAAAACTTTGGTACCAACTGCACAAAAAGCACAACCCCTACCACACCGAAAGGATAAGCGACAGCATGACCCAGCGCAACCAAGCCTTCGCTTGCCGCATCAACGCCTGCTTTGGCAGCGGCAAAAGCAGGCGTACTGGTTAAGGCTCCAGAAAGAATGCCTGTGCTGTAAGCGCTGCCGATGCCGGGAATTAAAGCGAAGATCCACGCTAAAGCTGAACCAATCAAAACGATTACGGCGCCCAGAAAAATATATGATTTGGCATTTTTCTTGAAATCATGAAAAAAATTCGGTCCTGCCATAAAACCGACGGAAGTAACAAAGAATATTAAACCGAATGTTTCCACCATTTTGTAGTGGCTGACAACTTTGTCCGAGGCGCTTTCAATATAGAAATGATCCAAAAATGGTATTCCCTGCAAACCGTCAAGGCTGAAAAGCCAGCCGAAAAGCAAGGCAATCAAAAAGACGCCGGCTGTCCCCAGAAAAACGCCTTTGATTTCAATTCTGCCCAGAAGATAGCCCACCATTGCAATAACGAACATACCAACCATAACAATGGTAATGTCGCTGGACATTGTAAAAATATTATGCAAAAAACTCATAAAATGTTCCATGATTATTTATTTCACCGCCTAATTAATTTTTGTGTTTTTTTAATAAAATTTGCTTATTCAACGAAAAATGCTACATATGTTCACTCCAATCGTTTAATCAGGTATAAACAATTTTGCGGTAAATCGGAAAGAGCATAGAAAAAATAGTAGGCTAAAACAAGTTGTTTTGTTCGTCTGGTTGAATAAAAGTGCAATAGCCGATGAAATAAAAAAAACTTGTCGCCGACTGGCAGACAAGCAGAAAACAAAATCATAAAATATTTATGATTTTATGTTTGGCAGCAGTTTCCGGTTCAGGCAGAAATGCCAACAGCTTCCTGGTAATCTGACTTATTCCCATGCGGGACTTCACAGTGACCGACTCGCGGGGCTTTGCACCCCATTCCCCCTTGCTGACTTTACAGCAGAAGCAGTTGAATTATTAAACTAAAATTTATTTTAGCACAAAGGTTTTGCTTTGTAAAGTTTAATTTTGCTAATTATTTAATTTTTTAGTAAAAATTCAAAATCTTTTATATTAATACACATTATATAAATTACGGTGCGTTTTTTTTTGTGAGGTAGCTTTATACAAAAAACCTCAATCTTTTAGTTTGCAGTCGGATTGAGGCTTTATTATTTTTATTTTTTGGCCGGCGGCAGAGCTTTGCCTGCTCCTGTGTCATAATGCTTGAAGATTTTTTCGTCCTCGTAAACCATGCCTTTTAAAAGCTGATGAATATCTTTATCGTTCAGCGCCTGGTGCAGCTTGATGGATTCAATAACGGCTTTCATATACATTTTTTTCTGTTCCCAAGGCAAAAGGTTGCGCAAAACCTTGGCTTTGTACTGTTCGATATCAATGATTTCAATATCGGGTTCTTTTTGCAGCTTCAATTTGGTGATTTCGTCGTTATAGGGATTGTTTTCCCGAACCTCTGTGATGTATCTCCGCAGTTCTCTGGTAAAAACGGAGCAGTTAAACATCATTTGACATTTTTTTATTTCCTGAACGATTTTGTCCACGCTTGGATTACCTGTGTTGGCGTCGATGATTTCGGCACATTTATCGTAAAAGCCCATAATATACCTCCTGTTTTTAACGTATATTCCCTTTATATTTTAGCATTATATACAGCGTGGGGTCAAGAAAAAACAAAATAAACTTAAGCCGCAAACAAAAACAAGGGCGAAAAAATTTTTTTCGTCCTTGTTTTCTTGTTTTTTATTAGATTTTCGGTTTGGCAAATATTAAAAAAAATGCTATTTGCCTGCTTTGGCTCTTGGCTTTCGGCATTTATTTGTCAAATTCTATGTTGACAGCGTAGAAATTTTTGCTGTTCATGCGGTCTTTGCTGTTTTCCAAAGCCTCTCCGAACCTTTGGAAATGTACGATTTCCCTTTCCCGTAGGAATTTGATGGGATCCATGACGTCGGGGTCATCGATTAAACGAATGATGTTGTCATAGGTTGTACGGGCTTTCTGTTCCGCCGCCAAATCTTCCGTCAGATCAGTAATCAAATCGCCCTTTGATTGAAATGTGGCGGCGCTCCAAGGCACTCCGGCCGCAGAAACGGGATAAATGCCCGTTGTGTGATCCACATAATACGGTTCAAAGCCCTGTTCCTTAATTTGGTCGATTGTTAAATCACGGGTCAGCTGATGCACAATGGCGGAAACCATTTCCATATGTGCCAATTCGTCGGTACGCTGTTGTTATCCGTAAAATGATTTCAGCTTTGCTTTGGCAGTTTGGGGTAAACGGTTATCGAAAAATTCATTGGGTCGGCGTGCCTGCCGCCGACAGTCCGTATATAGACGATTTTTTCAATCAGCTCTTTCAGCATACGGTTTTTGGCTTCCGCCGTGTTCAGTTTGGAGTAAATTGCCGCTATTTGTTCGATTTTCGGCGGTGGATTGGGGGCTTTACTCTTTTGCTGTTGCAGTATGTTGATTTGTGTTTTAATGTATGTAATGCTTTTGATGTTGTTTTGTTTTTTTTGGGTGGTGATTTGCAGGCGTTCCCCAAATGTCGTCGCTGAATAAACGCCTTGCTCCAATAAATCATGGATGTTTGCCAGCTGTTTATCCAAAGTGTTTTGTTCTTTTTGCAGTTTGTTCAAAGCGGCAGTTTGGTTTTTGATGTCAGCTGCAATTTGCTTTTGTCGGTTTTTGATATAGTCTTGCAGATTTTCCGCCGTGTTTATGCTGTAATTTTGTAGCCAAACCGTCAAAAAATCCAAAAGCTTTTGCTCAACATTGTTGAGTGCCGCTCCGTGATTGGGGCAGCCGGCAGTTGGGCAGATTAAAGCTTCGGCTGTATTTTTTTGCCGGTTAAACGGCTTTCTCTGCATTTTTTTGCCGCAAATTCCGCAGTACACCAAACCGCAGAGAGGATTTTTGGTGATGCGTTTTTGGGGAATATGTCCTTTACGGCGGCTTTGAAAAATTTTTTGTGCCTTTTGCCATTGCTCGGCGGTAATCAAAGGCTTGTGCAGTCCGTTGCATAGCAGGCATCCGCTGTTTTGGGGGCGGCTGACGGTTATTTTGCCGTTTTGCACGGTTTTGGTTTGCGGGCGGTGCCTCCAGCGTATTTTGCCGATATAAACGGGGTTTTGTAAAATGCCCCTGACCGTGGAATAGCACCACGGTTTGCCTGTGCGTGTCGGAATATGCAGGCGATTCAGCTCATTGGCTATCATTTGGGCGCCCATTTCACGGTATGAGCCGTCGGCGGCTGTTTGCCCCTCGTTGTAAAAACGGAAAATCATTTGCACCGTTTCTGCTTCCTGTGGCAGCGGCGTCAAAACGCAGCCTTTGCCGTTGGGTGCTTTAATCGTTTTGTAGCCGTAGGGGTCGGCACCCTGCCATTTGCCCTCCTGAGCGGAGGCAGTCCGCCCTTGCTGCAGACGACGGTTGATGGTTTTGTATTCTCGGCGGCTCATGAACAAGCCGAACTCGAAATATTCCTCGTCAAATTC
>JAHZFN010000240.1:9636-13540 GCA_019421315.1 Peptococcaceae bacterium
ACAGGAGTTATAATTTGGGTATCGGTGAATTTGAAGGTTTGGGCGATGATTCCCTGGTCTATGGTGTCGCCGCGCCCCAAACGTTCGATTTCCATCACCAAAACGCCGTCCCAAAGCCTTTGTTCCACGTCAGACAAAAGCTGCTGCACGACGGGGCGGGCGGCAATGGTTTCGCCCGAAACAATTTCTTTGTAAATTTTAGTTATCGGCAAGCCTTTTTTTGCTGCCAGCTCCCGCAAAATTCTTTCGTGCCTGGCAAGAGTTTCGCCTTCGCCGTAAGCCTCCAATTCCAAATCGGCGCGGGATTTGCGCAGATAAATGCAATACTTCATAAAAAACACTCCTTTTCGCCGTAAATTAATATGGCGGCGGGGGAGTGTTTTATGATTTTTTTGTTTGATTTTATAAAATCCAAACGCTGTTTTTCCCAAAAGGTTATAAAATCCGTTCTTTACCGCATAGCTTTTGGCGGGAGGTGATTGCATGGCAAATATAAATGTAACGCCGAAAAGCGATTATGCGGCTGTTTACGAATTTGGCAGTACAACGGTTAATGTTTTCCCCGATTTTTACGAAAGCAAAACAAAAGAGGAAATTGCGGCAGTTATCGAAAGCATAAAACTGATTTATTTTCAAAACGGCAGTTTGGAGAATATCGAAGAGTAAATTATATGTTTTACCGCACGCTGATAAATTCCCTGCTTACGGTATTGTTCAGCAGATTTTGGAAATATTCGCAGCTGACGCCGCTGACACCGTGGGCGGCTGCGTCCTCATCCGTATATTTTGCCAGGGGGATTATATGAACATCGGTATAGCCGTTGTTGAACTGATTAACGATTGGAATAAATTCAATGCTTTCGTAATTGATTTGCTTGGTGTCTTTTTGATACTTCAGCTTGACGGATGCCATGCCGCCCAGCATTGTTGCAGGTTTATCTTGGGCGGAAATGAAATTGCCCAGAGAATAAAAGCAAACGCATTTGCCGCCGTCGGGCTGTTCCAGTGTGGTTACCTCCTGGATAACATGAGGGTGAGAGCCGATGATAATATCCACATCGGCGTTCGCCATCATCTGCGCCAGTTCCTGCTGCTCGGCGTTGGACTGCGGCTGATATTCCACACCCCAGTGCATCATCACCAGAGTGATGTCTGCCACGGCCTCTGCCTGGGCAATTTGGGACTGCATTTTTTCCTTGTCTATGTAATTTATGACTTCGGGGGCGTCGGCGGGCAGGCTCAAACCGTTGGTGCCGTAAGTGTAAGCTAAAAAGGCGATTTTAACGTTGTCTTTTTCCACAATCTGTAAATTTGCCGCCTCTTCGCTGTTGGCGTAAACTCCCGCCATGGTAACGCTCGTTTGATTTTTCCAATAATTAATTGTATTGGCAAGGCCATGTTCTCCTGCATCCAAAACATGGTTGTTGGCGTGGCTTACCAAGTTGAAGCCGACGGATACCAGATAATCACCCAGCTGGGTTGGAGAGTTGAACAGGGGGTAAGAGGACAGACCCAGTTCCTCGCCGCCCAAGGGTGTTTCCTGGTTAATCAGTTTGAAGTCGTAATCTGCCAAATACGGTACAATTTGTTCATAAGCAAAAGAAAAATCATAGGCGCCGTTGCCCCGCGCTTTGGCTTGCCTATGAATGGGACCGTGGATTAAATTATCGCCCACTGCCAAAATGCTGATTTTCGTTGATGTCGGTTCTTCTTGAGCGGTTTGCGGTGCATCTGTGGGGTTTTCCGCCACTTTGGGCGATATTATTGCAGTTACTGCCAGCACTATGACGGCTATAATTAAAGCGGTTGTTGCCGCTGCAAAAGGCTTTTTGAAAAGTTTTATGGATTTGCTTTGTTTTCTTTGCATATTGTTTACTCCTGTTGGCAAATTATGAATTACTTGGCGAATATTTGGCTAAAAAGCCGAATATGGTCGTTTATTATTCTTATTATAGCTTTATCGTCTGTTTATGGCAAGGTTTCCTTTTGATTATTGCCAAATATTTTATAATCTGTTATTATTAATTTATTAATAATAAGAGGTGAATATTATGAAATATACTGCAGAAGCTGTTTTCCAAGGTGACGGCTTTACCGATTACGAAGTTACCAAGGAAAAATCCATCTATACCGACCGTTTGATCGTTTCGGCAAAAGCGGCAAAAGCTTTTCTTTTGACAACATTTGATATTGGTGAAGTTCCCGATGATTATTTGCAGTTTGCCAAGGATTTGGCGGCAGCTGATTATGAGGTTTCCGTTAATTATATTCCCGTTTTTTTTGGCTGCGATTATGACGATGTGGTTCGGGTTATGGATGATTTCGCCAAGAAAATTCGGGAGGATTATCTGTAAAACAGCTTATAATGAAATATGTTTTGCATACAAAAAAGGCGTCGCTAAAAAAAGCGGCGCCTTTGCTTTTGTTGTAAAAGTGAAATCAATTATGTGATTATTTGATTCTCTTATTTGATTTTCATTGTGCCTGTTTTGTTGAAACGATCATGCCAGCTTAATGCTTCTGTCAGGATATGAGGAGTATGAGCTTTGCCGGCGGGAGTTTCTTTCAATGCTCTCTGATAGTAGTCCATCAGCATAGGTCTGAATTCGGGATGAGAACAGTTGTTGATGATGGCAAGAGCTCTTTCTCTCGGGCAGAGATAACGCAGGTCGGCAACACCTTGTTCGGTGATGATGAATCTTACATCATGTTCTGTATGGTCAACATGGGAAACCATAGGAACGATGGAGGAAATTTCGCCGCCTTTTGCAGTAGATGCAGTCATGAAAATGCTGATGAAAGAAGAACGTGCGAAGTCACCGGAACCGCCGATACCGTTCATCATTCTTGTACCCATGATATGAGTGGAGTTTACGTTACCGTAAATGTCGGCTTCGATAGCTGTGTTCATGGCGATAACGCCGAGACGACGAGCGATTTCGGGGTTGTTGGAAATTTCCTGAGGTCTCAAAACGATATGTTTTTTGTAGAATTCGATATTTTCTACGAAATCAACCAAGCCTTCGGGAGAAGGAGTGATGGAAGTACCGGAGCAAACGTCCAGAACGCCTTTTTTGATCAGCTGCAAAGCAGAATCTTGGATAACTTCGGAATAGAAGCTGAGGTTTTTAAAACCGGAGTTGGCAAGACCCGCCAATACTGCGTTGGCAACGGAACCTACGCCGGATTGCAAAGGCAGCAGGTTTGCGGGCAAACGGCCTTCGGCAACTTCATTTTTCAAAACACCGATGATGTTTTCGGCGATAGCTTGAGATGTATCGTCAATAGGTTTGAAGGATTTTACATTATCGGGAACATCGGTGATAACGATACCGGCGATTTTTTCAGGATCACAGGGAATGTAAGTTGTACCGATTCTTTGACCTGTGGATGTCAAAGGAATGGGCTGTCTGTTGGGGGGATCCAACGGGGTGTAGATGTCGTGGATGCCTTCCAATGCTTCCATTTGAACAGTATTAAGTTCAACCAGAACTTTTTTTGCTGCTTGTACGAAAGTGGGGGAGCTGCCCAGGGATGTTGTAGGCACAATGCCGCCTTCTTCTGTGATGGCGCAGGCTTCGATGATAGCAAAGTCAACATCGCCGTAGAAGCCGTAACGAGTGTCCTGAGGAGACATACTCAAATGTTGGTCGATATAACGAACACCGCCGACAGTATTCAGATTGTTGCGAACATCTTTGTCGGATTGGTAGGGAATTCTGGTAAGCAAAGAGCCTGCACGAGCCAAAGCGCCGTCGCATTCGTCGCCGACAGAAGCGCCGGAGAACAAATGAACGCCGATTTTTTCGCCTGTATTTTCAACTTTTTCAGCAAGCTTTTTGAGGATAACTTTAGGTTCGGCTGTGATGGTGAAACCGCTGATACCCAATGTCATGCCGTCTTT
>JAHZFN010000025.1 GCA_019421315.1 Peptococcaceae bacterium
CCCTTTGCCTGGAGATTGGCTGCGGCAGAGGCAAATTTATTGTTAATTCTGCCAAAGAATTTCCCGAAAAAAACTTTATCGGCTTGGAGCTGCGGGAAGAGATGATTATGGATTCCATCGACCGTTTAAACGGGGATTATCCCGCCAATATGAAGTTCATTTGGGAAAACGCCAATCTTTTGCCGGAGGTTTTTGCCGAGGGTGAGGTTGATACAATTTATTTGAATTTTTCTGATCCATGGCCGAAAAAACGCCACGCCAAACGCCGCTTAACTCATATCAATTTTTTACGAGAATATAAGAAAATACTGAATCCCGACGGTGAATTGATATTGAAAACGGACAATCGAAATTTGTTTGATTTTTCGCAGCACCAGCTGATTGAAGCGGGATTCAGGCTTTATGATGTAGATTATAATTATCCGCTGAGGGGTGCCGAGGGAGATGTTCCGACGGAATACGAAATGCGTTTCCGCCGCAAGGGACAGCCTATTCACCGTTTGGTGGCAAAAATACAAAAAGTATCGGCAGACACGGAGGTTAGTGTAATGAAATATGTAAGTACCAGAGGTAATATTGCGCCGCAGACAGGTGCAGCGGCCATTCGCAGCGGTATGGTTCCCGGCGGCGGTTTGTTTGTGCCGCAGGAAATTCCCGCTTTTCCCTATTCTTGGGACGAGCTGCGCGCCATGGATTATCAACAGCTGGCAGAAAAGGTTTTGGCTTTGTATTTAACAGATTTTGCCGAAGCGGATATTAAACGCATTGTCAAAGAATCTTATAACGAAGAAAATTTCCATGATCCGTCTGTTGCTCCGCTGGTTGGTATCAACGATAAAATGAACATTTTGGAGCTTTGGCACGGTCCTACAGCTGCTTTCAAGGATATGGCATTGCAGATTATGCCCAGACTTTTGGTTCATTCCGTCGCTTTGGAGGGCGGCAGCCGTGAGGTTGACATTTTGGTTGCAACCTCAGGCGATACCGGTAAGGCCGCTTTGGAAGGCTTTAAAAATGTGGACGGCATTAAAATTATCGTCTTTTATCCCCACAACGGCGTTAGCCGTGCGCAGTATTTGCAGATGGCAACAACCGACGGCAACAATACATCCGTAGTTGCCGTTAAGGGTAATTTCGATAACTGCCAAACAGGCGTTAAAGAAATTTTCGGCGATGATGATTTCAACGCCAAGCTGGCTGCCAAAGGCAAAGAATTTTCTTCTGCCAACTCCATTAACTGGGGTCGTCTTTTGCCGCAGATTATTTACTATTTCTGGAGCTATGCCCAGCTTTTAAAGCAGGGTAAGGTACAGGCGGGAGATAAATTCAACGTTGTTGTGCCGACAGGTAATTTCGGCAACATTTTGGCAGGCTACTACGCTTATGAAATGGGTTTGCCCGTTAATCATTTTGTCTGCGCCTCCAACAGCAACAAGGTTTTGGCAGATGTTTTGGCTACGGGTACATATGACAGCCGCCGAGATTTTGTTAAAACCACAAGCCCCTCCATGGATATTTTGGTTTCCAGCAATTTTGAAAGATTTTTCTATGCCATGAGC
>JAHZFN010000241.1:0-1852 GCA_019421315.1 Peptococcaceae bacterium
AACCACCTGGCAAATTCCGCCGCCTATGTCATTGTCAACCTTGCCCTTGACGATGATGGGAGCAGGCAGATAGCCTTTGCCTGCAGTTCTGGCGCCCGCCGTTTCGTTCACTGAAAAAACCTCATAGGGATATAACATTTTACCGTTCAAGGCGGCGGCAAAAATTTCAATATTCCTGCCTCGGTTGCTTGCGGGATCATATTCGGTGGAAAATTCGGCAATTTTGCTGTTAAAATCCCATTTTTTAACCTGCTCTGCTGTTGGATAAGCATACATTTTGTTAAAAGGAACGTTTATTTCCAGATCGCCTTTTTCCGAGCTTTGCAGGCTTTGAAAAATATAATTGATGTCACTATACTTGCCTTTTTTTTCCTGCCGCACCACAGCTCCGTTTTCATCGTATTCCGTAACCAAAGAACCCGCCGGCGCAACGCCGTACAAATTCACCAAAGGCTGAATGCTGTTGGTAAACGTACCATAATTCCATTTTTGCGGAATTTTCACCTGCTCATAATCACCCCGCCTTTGCAGTCTTTGCCAAACATTGCCCTGCCTGCCGATTGTGTATGCTTTGTCCACGGCAGCGGCAATGTCAAATTCCAAACCAAGCTCCCCTTTGGTGTATGGATATTTTTTACCTTCGATAACCAAAACAACTTTATCTGCCAGCAAATCCGCCGCTCTTTCTTGAATTTTTGCCGCCGCCTTGTTTTGCGTACAGCCGCCCACGTCAACGTTTTCCACTTTAACGCCGAACATAATCAAACCGCTTTTTTCAATCGACAGCTCTGCTGCGGCCGCCACAATCAACACCAAAACGATAATTTTCACTATCCGCCGCCAAAGCTTTTCCTGCTTTGAACTATCCTCATGCTTATTTTCCTTGTTGTTTTTTCCGCCATAACCCATATATTACCGAACCTTTCAAAGTTTTTATTAATATACCTGCCTGTTCGAAAAACCGAAAGCAGAATATTGTTTAATTGCGCTTATATTCACATTAATATTTCACATTAATATTTCACATTAATATATTATGTAGAACTTGCTTTCTTCATAATCAAAATAAGATTAAGATATCAAAAAAGAGATTAAAAATTTTAACAATTTTTTTAAGAAATTTTTCTGCCAAAACCACCTGCCGATGCATATAAAAAACGGCAAACTTCAAAAAGTCTGCCGTTTTTTTAAGATTAAATTTTAATCAAACTACAATCAAACTACAATCAAACTACCTATTCTTTGGTAATTTCCTTAACCATCCACTGCGCATAACAGCCGTAGCCCAAAGTGGGATCATTAACAAAAACATGAGTTACAGCGCCTGCCAATTTGCCGTTTTGAATAATGGGACTGCCGCTCATGCCCTGGATTATGCCGCCTGTTTTCGCCAGCAGATTTTCATCGGTAACCTTGATAATCATGCCCTGACCGCTTTCCTCCGCCAAAGGCATAATTTTTTCGATTTCCACATTATACCTGCCGATTTCACTGCCGTTCAAAACAGTTAAAATTTCCGCCGGACCTTTTTTTACTTCATCAACCTTGGCAATGGGCATTTTTTCGGGATAAACGGCATTGGCAACGGCGCTTTGCGTCGTGCCGAAAATTCCCAAATGGGAATTGGCGTTGACGGCGCCGCTGATACCGCTTTCCGAAAAAAAGCCGATTTTTTCACCCGGCTCACCGACACTGCCCTTGCGGATTTCCTGAATATCGGCGGAAAGCAAAGCGCCGATTTCCGCCGTGTCTACGGTTCGGTCCGCCAAATACTCTATCCGATGCCCCAAAGCTCCGAAAACGCCGCTTTGCGGCTCATAAAAAGTCATGGTACCGACACCCGCCGTGTTGT
>JAHZFN010000241.1:1862-6751 GCA_019421315.1 Peptococcaceae bacterium
GTCCCGAATATACAAACCGATACGGTAAGTCCCCGTATCATCGCCGTAAACAGGGTTGGCTTTCAGCTTCATATCCTTGCCGTCCCGCTCCACGGTCAACGTTACATCAATTTGATTTTTGCCGCATTCGTCAATAATCTCGGCAATTTCATCATCCGTACCGACGGCATTATCATTGACGGCGGTAATAAAATCCCCCACCTTAACGCCGCATTCCTTACCGGGTGAAACATTTTTGCCGTCCTCCGTTTCAACAGGAGCATAACCGACAACCGATGCGCCCGTTGTCCGCAGCAGAATACCCACAGACTGACCGCCTGCCACAACCTGCCTTTCCATAAACTCGTCATAAGGAACGCCGCAGTCGTATTCCGCCGACCATGCATTATTGGGCGGCAAACCGGCAAAAATAAAACCAAAAGCCAAAATTAAAGAAAAAACACAAAATTTATTGTTTTTCAAAGCTGTTTTCACCTAAACACCTCCCGATTTTTTTTGATCGGATTTGTTTCTGCCTTTATTAAATTTTGCGTTTTTTCAAATTTATATGTTGCAAAAAATCAGCCATAACTCCAAGACTTTGGCAAAGCTGTTTATTTTTTTTGAATTTTGTTTTTTAAATTTTCAAATGAAAGCAGCCCTATTTGTTTTAAACAAAAAGTCCGAATCCCAAAGCAAGAATCAGGCAAATTGGCGTAAAACAGCATATTTCCCATTTGAATTTTTCAGGAAGTGTTTTGTTATTTTTCGCTCCGATCAAATAACGGACAATACCGTAAATGCTCCGCAGCAAAAATACAACAAAGCAGATTTTTGTTGTCAAAGCCAAAAGCGGAATTTGTAAATTTAATATGTTAAAAAGTAAAATCAAAAAAGCAATCAACAGCAAAATCGCCACAACAAGAGCCATGGCAGGCGTCGGCTGAAATTTAACATACCCGTCTTTATCGGCAGGCAAAGCTATATCATATCCTATTTTTCCGCCAAAAGCCCAATAAAAATGAAACCCACAAACTGCCAGCAAAACAACTAAAGCTAAGATTGCCAAAAACAGTTTCATAAATAACAACTTCCTTTCTCGATTAACACACTGTCACTCTTTTTACTCTTTTTACTCTATCTTTTTAAATCTATTATAAACAACCGTTTTCGGCTGATTTTTTATTTTTTGCTTTTTTTGTTTTTTTCCAAAATCGCTTTGATTTTTTCGGCGCTCTTTCTGTTTTGTTCTTTGGCATTGGATATTTTCAGCTTCAGATTAGCAATTTCATCAGTCAAAGACATATTTTGGGAGCTGCGGTGCAGTTGGGGATAAGCCTTTAGAATACGGCGACGACCAAAGGATTTTTTGATATTACCGCAAACTCGATCGTACTGTTCCTCCAGTTCCTTTGTTTTCTCTTCACTTTGCTGTTTTTTGTATTTTTCCGCCAAAGCAGTTAAGCTTTCGTCAATTTTTTCGTTCAAAGGTTTGGCTTCGGCAATTTCGGCTTTGACTGCCGACAGCTTATCATTGAACTGCTTGATATTTTCGCTGACTTTTTCGTCAAACGCCTGCTGTTTGGCCTCGATGGCAGCCTTGGTTTTGGCTTTTTGTTCATCCGCCTTTTCTTTCATTTCCTTAAGACTGCCGTCGGCTTTCAAGGCGGATGAGGAAACAATTTCCGTTAAATCGTCGCTCATAGCGTGGAGCTTTGCGGCAATTTTTTCCAGCTCACCCAGGCTTTTACGCAAACCGATAACGGAACGCAAAGTTACGGCAAAGTCAGCAACAAAAACAACGCCGATTACAACCAAAAGCACAACGCCCAAAACATGGGGAATAAGATTGATAAATGCAAAAATCGGCGGCTGAATTATTTTAACAACGCCAACCACAGCCAAGCCCCAGATAAAAGCAAAACGCAGACAGATATAACCTCGGAAATTAAAAGGCTCGGCGCTGTAATCCCACCAACGCATATGAAAGGCCACATCCAAAATCCAGCCTGTAACCAATTCTATGGCAGTGGTTAAAATCATCCCTCCCAGAAAAAGCAAAACAGGATTACTGCTGTACGGCTCAACCAGCAACAAAACAAAAACCACACCGAAACCGTAAATTGGGCAAATGGGACCGTTCAAAAAACCGCGGTTAACAATTTTACCGTGGCAGACAGCCTGAAAAGCCACCTCCGTACACCAGCCTAAAAAAGAATAAATAACCAGCAAACCAAAAATCTGATACCAAGAGAACACCATTTCAACTACACCTGCGCCTTTATTTTTTATTATTTTATTTTATATTATAACATAAATATATGAATGCAGTATTAAGGAAATTTGTTTTTTTGCTTTTTCCTCATATTATGCTGAGTTATGCGTAACAAAAAATATCCCGCTTCAACGGCAGGATATTTTTGATTATTATTTGAAATTTTTGCCCAAGTCTATAAGCTCCTGTGCCTGAGCCACCGTGGCGTCGGTGATATTTTCCCCTGCCAACATACGGCAAATTTCCCGAAGCTTTTCATCTTCGGAAAGTACTGTAACTTGAGTAACTGTTCTTTCGCCCGCCTGCCCTTTGGCAACCAGTAAATTATGGTCGGCAAAAGCCGCAATAACAGGCGCATGAGTAACGCAGATAGATTGGGTGTGGCGGCTGATTTGGGAAAGCTTTTCCGCAACGCTCATCAAAGCCTTGCCGCCCAAACCGGTGTCGATTTCGTCAAAAATCAAGGTGGGAATGGAATCCAGCTTTGCCAAAATAACCTTTATGGAAAGCATAATACGGCTCATTTCACCGCCGGAGGCAATTTTGGCAACAGGCTTCATGCCCTCACCCGGATTGGGGCTGATCATGAAAACGACCTCATCCGCTCCATATTCACTCGGTTCGGCAGACAGAATATCCACGCCGAAAACCGCCTCGCTCATTCGCAGATAATGCAGTTCGTCCGTTATGGCGTCCGCCAACAGGCGACCTGTTTTGCGGCGTTCATCGCTTAAATCAGCGGCCGCCGCCGTATACTGCTCACGCTTTGCGGCTTCTGCTTTTTGACATTCCGCCAAAATATCGTCACGGTTTTCCCATTGCTCCAATTCCTTGCGGTGAGATTCGGCTTTTGCCAAAACAGTTTCCACATCGCCGCCGTATTTTTTGGTTAAACTGCGGATTTTATGCAGTCTTTCCTCAATTTCTTCCAAACGTTCGGGGTCGTCGATAATTTTATCCCGATAACTGCGGATTTCATAAATTATATCTTCAAGTTCATAATAAACATCATTCAAACGGTTTGCCAAAGGCTCAACGCTTTCATCCAAGTCGGACAAGTCGGTTATTTCATCCTTGCCTGCCGCAATAGCCTCCAAAGGCGGAAACTGCCCGCCGTCCATTTCGGATATGGCGTTTCTGGCGTGCTTCATCAAAGCTTCGGCATTTTGCAAAACCTTTCTTTCAGCCTGCAGTTCTTCTGCTTCACCGATTTTCAAATCGCCGTCCTCGATTTCCTGAAGCTGGAACATCAGCAAATCACGCCTTTCATCGGCGTTGCTGATACTTTTCTGCGCTTTGCGCAGCTCTTTCAAAGCTTTTTGCCAAACGGCATATTTTTCCGCCGCTGCCGTCAAAGCCCGCTTATGCTCATCACCGCCGAAGCTGTCCAAAAGTTGCCGCTGGTTTTCCGCTTCCAGCAGGCTCATATGCTCCATTTGACCGTGGATATTGATCAAACAACGGCTCAGACTTTTGAAAACCGTCAAAGGAACCTGCCGCATATTTATACGGCAGACACTTTTACCGTTTAAGTTAATTTCTCTGGAAAAAATCAGCTCATCGTCCAAATCCAAGCCGTATTCTTCCAACATTGCCAAAACCTTGTCATCAAAAGGAGCGGAAAAGGTTCCCTGCACAAAGCAGCTTTCGGTATCTTTGCGGATATATTCCTTGCTGGCACGGCTACCCAAAAGCAGAGAAACAGCGCCGATAACCATGGATTTGCCGGCACCCGTTTCCCCCGAAAGCACATTAAGACCGTTGCTCCAGCTTAAGGTCGCCTGTTCAATCAACGCCAAATTTTCAACATATAACTCAACAAACATATTCTCACCCGAAAAAATTTTAAACCAATCTTATTTGAGTAAATTCTGCAAACGGTTGGCAATGTCCGAAGCGTCGTCTTTATATTTCACCATGGCAAAAACGGTATCGTCGCCGGCGATGGAACCCAAAATTTCCGGCCAGCCCAAACCGTCCAGACAGGACGCAATACCACTGCCAACGCCGGGCAAAGTTTTGATAATAACAAAGTTTTCCGCATAAAGCACCTTGGTTACGTTGTCGCGGAACATTCTTTTGGAACGGTCAAAATTATTGCCGATCACAACGCCCGACGGCAAGCTGTAACGAAAAGAATTTTCGCCCGACACAACCTTAATTAAACCAAGCTCCTTAATATCACGGGAAATTGTCGCCTGAGTTACCTGAAAACCGTATTTTTTCAATTCATCTGTCAGCTGAAATTGGGTTTCGATGTTTTGGTTTTCGATGATTTCTCTGATAACCTTATGTCTTCTCGCTTTCATAGTACTTCCTCCTTAAATATTTTTTTTTTCATACACATACTTTTCCCACGCATATAAATATATAATTTAAAATATATTAAATTCAGTTTAATTGCTGCCCAGCTTTTTGTGGAGATTATCCAAAAAAGTAGACTCCTCAATCCAAATAAATTTTGATTGATACCGGTATTTTTCAACCTGCACAATATCCTTCGGCTCCAGCTGATAACTGCTCTGCCCGTCAAAGGTAATTTTGCTGAAGCTGTTTTTAAAACCGAAACTTACCGAAACGACACTGCTGCCGTTGGTGATAATGGGGCGGGCATAAAGGTTGTGGGCGGAAATCG
>JAHZFN010000242.1 GCA_019421315.1 Peptococcaceae bacterium
CAACGGAGCAGGGGCCGCCGATCATGACGATTTTTTCGGTGCCGCCGATTTTGTAATCGCCCACTTTAACTATGGTGTCTTCGGGGTGGAAAGCACGGTTGACTTTTTTGTAGGGTGCGGCAATGCGGGCAATATCCTGCACGCAATTGATACCCCGCAGAACAACCTCGTCGATGATGGTTGTGTCGCCGATCATGCCGAGAACGGTTTGGTTTTCACCGACGATAACCTGAGTTTTTAAGCCTTTGTCTTCTATGTAATCAACTAAATTTTTGACTTCCAGTTGAGTTGCGTCTTGTTTTAATGTGATAATCATTTTATGTAATCTCCTTTTAGATAAGTAAATTTTTTTATGTTATTTTGCTTCGGAAAGCTTTTTTATAAGCTTGTCAACGGCGATTTTGTAACCGTCGATACCTTTGCCGATGATATGCTCGAAGCACGCCATGCCGGCATAAGAAATCTGCCTGAAATCCTCTCTTTGGGTAACATCGGAAATATGGATTTCAACGGCGGGCAGTGCCACGCTTTTCAGTGCATCCAAAATGGCAATGCTGGTGTGGGTGTAGGCGGCGGGATTGATGATTATGCCGTCAAATTTGCCGTATGCCTTCTGAATTTCGTCCACAATACCGCCTTCATGGTTGCTTTGGAAAACCTTGACAGCCACTTGCTTTTCCTTGCAGTAATCTTCAATTATTCTAACCAAATCCCCGTAGGTGGTTCTGCCGTAAATATCGGGTTCTCTGATGCCCAGCATATTCAAATTGGGTCCGTTGATAATCAAAATTTTCATATGATTAATCTCCTTTTTCGGGGGGTTGTTATTTTAACACAGCCATGATTTTTGCCAGAGTTTCTTCGGCTGTGCCGTTGTTTTCAATTTTATAATCACAGTAACGGTCGTAAATGTGATATCGTTCCGAATAAAGCTTTTCGATGGCATTTTTGTCTTTGGAAAGGGGGCGGCTTTCGTCTGCCGTCAATTTTTCCAAAGGTCGGTTGATGAAGATCAAAATGCCGTTTTGCTGTAAACGCTGGATGTTGGAAAAGTCTTTGACAACGCCGCCGCCCGGTGCGATAACCTGAGCGTGTCGGGCGGCAAAATCGGCAACTGTTTCCTTCTCCAGCTTTCTAAATTGATCCTCGCCCTCTTCTTGGAAAATCAAGGGGATTGACTTGCCTGCTTTTTTAACTATTTCTTCATCGATGTCAACAAAGGGCAGATTCAGATTTTCGGCAACCTGTCTGCCAAAGGTGGATTTGCCGCAGTCGGGCATACCGATCAAAACGATGTTCCGCATTTTTTTGCAGAGTTTTAAATAAATTTCCGCATTTTTGGCTTCATCGATGGTTTGTCCTGTAAAAATTTCCGCCGCTTTTTTGGCTTGTGCCACCAGCATTTCCAAACCGCCGACCGCTTTAACGCCCTGTGCCAGTCCGCATAAAACCAAAGAAGTATTGAGCGGATTGTAGATAACGTCGACTATTGCCTCCAAATCGGGCAAAAATGATGTGTTAAAGGGCTTTTCGTAATTGTTGGGGTACATTCCTCTGGGCGATGCATTGAAAATCACCTGCACATCATCGAGGGTTTCTGCTTGCTCATAGTTGAAGTAAATGCCGCCGCCGCGGCTTACTTTGTAAACGTTTTTGACGCCCAGATACGAGCAGACAGCCGTAATGGTTTTGCAGGTGCCGCCCGTTCCCAAAATCATCACAGTTTTGTTTTTCAGCTCAATGTTGTTTGCCTCCAGCAAATACAGCAAGCCGTCAAAATCAGTGTTGTAGCCGTGCAATTTGCCGCCTCTGTTGACGACGGTGTTGACGGCGCCTATGGCTTCGGCGTTTTCGTCAATTTCGTCCAGATAAGGAATTACAGCTTCCTTATAAGGTATAGTGACATTGATACCGCTGAAGTTTTTTTCCGTCATAAATTGGGGAAATTCCTCTTTGCTAAGCTCAATCAGATTGTATTCGTAATCTGCCAGCTGCTCGTGAA
Organism: Peptococcaceae bacterium; assembly: GCA_019421315.1. Lineage (GTDB taxonomy): Bacteria > Bacillota > Dehalobacteriia > UBA4068 > UBA4997 > JAHZFN01. The sequence continues at coordinate 2,003 of JAHZFN010000242.1, forward strand.
TCTCCTTGGAAAAGCTGTGACCCAGCTTTTCGCCGATTAATCCGTAAATAGCTTTGTACATTTTTTCGTACCTCTTTCTACCGTGCTTCCGTGCTGCGGTTATTTTGAATATTGTATTTTATCAGAAGCCGTATTTTTTTATTCTGCGGTTCTGTTTTTGACCTGTTATTCTATTTTTTTTAATTGTATTTTTTACAGCATACTGTCTGCGGCATTTTTGCCAAGCAGCAAATCCAGAATACCGATTGCCGTCATGCTGTCTGCCACAATTCTGGCTCTGTGGATAATTGTGGGGTCGTGCCTGCCTTCGATTTCCAGCGTGGTTTCTTTTTTGGTGCTGTAATCGACGGTGTTTTGCTTCTTGTAGATGGACGGCGTGGGTTTGACGGCAAGACGGGCTGTTATCGGCATACCGTTGGTTATGCCGCCGTTGATACCACCGTTGTTGTTGGTTGTTGTGAGAATTTTGTCTGTTTCGGGATCGTAACAAAATTCGTCGTTGGCTGTGCTGCCTTTGGCATTTGCAAAGCCGAACCCCAAGCCGAACTCAACGCCTTTGATTCCCGGAATGCTGAAATAAAGATGGGCAAGGATACTTTCTGCGGAATCGAAAAAAGGTTCGCCCAAGCCCGTGGGCAGTCCGATTACCGCCGTTTCCAAAATGCCGCCCACCGAATCCTTTTCATCTTTCAGCCTTTCGATTTCGGCAATCATCTCTTCGCCGATTTTTGCATCGAAAACGGGGAAATATTTGCCTTCAAGCTTCTGTATTTGGCGGTCGATTTCCTCTGCCGTAACTGCCAAAGGTTCGTCCTTGATGCCGCCCAGTTCCGCAATGTGGCAGGCGATTTTTATGCCCTTTGCCGCCAAAATCTGACTGCAAATTGCACCTGCTGCCACGATGGGAGCCGTTATTCTGCCGGAAAAGTGGCCGCCGCCGCGGTAATCCTGAAAGCCGTGATATTTTTCAAAAGCCGTGTAGTCGGCGTGGGAGGGCCGCAACAGATTTTTGGTTTTTTCGTAATCCTTGCTGTGCTGGGATGTGTTTTTGATGATAATTGTTAATGGTGTGCCTGTGGTGTGTCTGTTGAAAAAGCCGCTGATAATTTCAAATCGGTCGGCTTCCTTGCGGGCTGTGGAAATTTTGCCCTGCGGTTTTCTCAAATCCAGCTTGTGCTGAATATCCGCCAAATCCAGAGGTATGCCTGCCGCCAAACCGTCGATGATGCAGCCGATGGCGGCGCCGTGGGACTCTCCGAAAAGGGTTACTGTCAAATTGCTGCCGAATGTGTTTTTCATTACAGATACCTCCCGATTTCGGCAAGGGGTGTTTTTTGAATTACCGCGTTGCCGATTTCATTTACCAAAATCAAATCTATGCTGTCGGCGTCGCTTTTTTTGTCGTGGCAGACAGCCTCCATGATTCTTTCCTTGTCATATTGAACTGCGGTCGGCAGACCGAGTTTTTTCAGAACTTTTGCCAGCCGTTCTTTGATTTCCGTGTTTTCGGTGATCATCATCATGCCGACAGCGACCGCTTCGCCGTGATAAATTTCCGAAAGTCCGTACAGACTTTCAATGCCATGCCCCAGGGTATGCCCGAAATTGAGGGTTTTGCGGAGACCGGCTTCTTTTTCGTCTTGCTCCACAACACATTTTTTGACTTTTACCGCCTGCAGAATTATGTTTTCGATATGTTCTTTTATTTCCGACAATGAAAGATTTTCAAAGGTTCTGAAAAGCTCGGCGTCGGCAATCATGCTTGCTTTGACGGCTTCCGCCAGACCGTTTAAATAATGACGTTCGGGTAGTGTTTTCAGAGTTTTGGGGTCGATGAAAACAGCCTTGGGCTGGTGAAAAGCACCGACGATGTTTTTAACACCGTTTAAATTGACGGCGGTTTTGCCGCCGATACTGCTGTCAATTTGGGAAAGGGTTGTGGTGGGAATGTTGATGAAATCTATGCCCCGCATATAAACTGCGGCGGCAAAGCCCGCCAAATCCCCCATCACGCCGCCGCCGACGGCGATAACCAAATCATGGCGGCTGAAGCCTTCTTTAAGCATTACGGCAAGCAGTCTTTCCAAGGCGGCAAGGCTTTTGGAGCCTTCGCCTTGGGGGAGAACCTTGATATACGCTTCTTGGCACTGTTTTTGGACGGTTTCCGCATAAATCTGCGGCACACCGTCGTCTGTTACAATCAGGACCCTGCGGTTTAAATTCGCCAAAGTGCCGACCTTTTGCAGGATATTTTTTTCTATATAAATGTTGTATTCGTGATTGGGTAGATTGACGGGAAGTACGGTTTTCATGTTTTTGCCTTTCGATTTTTTTAATTTTGGATAACTGAATTTGGATAATTTATAAATAATTGGCAGTAAAAAAATAACAGCTGCCCTGCGGACAACTGTTTTATGCGGGATATTAAATCAGCGGATTGTGTAGGAACCCAGAATTTTTAAAAAATTGCAGGTTTCCCGCAGCTTGGCTGTGAGGACTGCGGTTTGCTCGTCCTTCGGGTTGCCGATAACCTCTGCATAAAAATAATATTGCCATGGCAGGTTTTTCATGGGTCGGGATTTAATGCTTTCCAAATTAAAGCCAAAATCACCGAAAATGCTCATAACTTTTGCCAGCTGACCTGCTTCGTGGCCAACTGTAAAAAGCATATTAAATCGATTTCCGCAGAAATTTCTTTCTTTGGAAATTACCATAAATCGTGTGGTGTTTTGAGCACTGCTGTTGATATTTTTTGCCAAAACTTCCAAACCGAAAATTTCGGCTGTTTCCAGGCTGGCGATGGCGGCTTGGGTTTTGTCATCTGCTTTGGCAACATATTCTGCTGCCAGGGCAGTGTTGGAATAAGGTACAGCTTGCCAGTGATATCTCTGCAAATAATCATGGCATTGGCTCAAAGCTTGCTGATGAGAATAGACTTCTTTAATATCTGCCAAAGCAGAACCTTTTACGCCCAGCAAATTCTGGTTTACGGAAAGGTCAAAGGAGTCGATAATATTTACATCATAGGTCAAAAGCAGATCCAAAACTTCGCCCACTTCGCCTGTGTAAGAATTTTCAAAAGGAATAATGCCGTAAGCCACTTCGTCATCAATAACTGCCCTGAAAACATCTTCAAAGCAGGGGTAGGCGGAGGCTTTGGCATTGGGATAGAGTTTTTTTGCGGCGATGCAGGAAAAAGCACCCTCGGCTCCTTGGTAACCGACGGTGTTTTTATTGAGCTGTGCCTTTTGCCAGGATTTGGAAACATCCATCATGTCCTGCAAAAACTCTTTGTAGTAAGGTTTTAAACCCGCACTTTGCAGTTTGTCCATTCTGGCAAGGTTTTTGGCAAGAACGTCCGCCTCACGGCTGCTGTCCAAAACGGGCAGATTATTTTCCGCTTTGTATGCCACAACGTCAGCCACTGCCGCCATTCTTTGCACAAAAAGATCCGCCATCTTTGCGTCAATGGCGTTAATCTGTTGTCTGGCGTTTTCCAGCTTGTTCATGACATACCTCCGTGAAAAATTGCAAAATGCGCTTGTTTATGCCGCAAAAGTCAAAAAATATTACAGCATAGCATAATTATAACACTGCCATTATAACACTGCAAAAAGCCGTTGTCCACAGAAAAACAATGTTTTCAGATAATTTTGACAAAAAGTACAAAATTGCTTTTATGCAGGGCTTTACCGTAAAAAAATTAGATTTTTGTCAGAGGTTTCAGTGGAAAACATATCATGGCAGTAGGTTAAGCGGGCGGCGAAACGGTTTGGAAAATATTTTATGAAAAAGCGGAAACAAAACAAGCAAAATCCGAGATAAAACCGTTGAGAAACCGCCGAAAAAATGATATAATTATATAATACAGCTTTAATGTGAGTAATTAGGCAAATTTGTAAGAAGCCTTGTTAAACGGTTTGCAAAAGCGTTGCTGTATTTTGCAGAAAATTTTTGAGAAATTTTTAATATATTTTGTACGGAGGTATTCCCATAATGGAAAAAGTAAGAGTTCGTTTTGCACCAAGTCCCACAGGTCCTTTGCATATCGGCGGCGCCAGATCTGCATTGTTCAATTATCTTTATGCCAAACAAAACGGCGGTGATTTCGTGGTTCGCATTGAAGACACTGACCGTGAAAGATCTTCCAAAGAATCGGAAGAAAATATCAAAGAATCCCTGCGTTGGCTGGGTATTGACTGGAACGAAGGCATTGATGTGGGCGGTCCGCACGAACCTTACCGCCAGATGGAGCGTTTGCAGACATATCAAGATGCTGTAAATAAACTGCTGGAAACAGGTTATGCTTACTACTGTTACTGTACGGAAGAAGAAATTGAAGCGGAAAAAGAAGAATGCCGCAAAGCAGGCAAAATGCCTATGTATTCCGGCAAATGCCTGCATATTACTGAAGAAGAAATTGCCGAAAGAAAAGCCCGCGGCATTAAACCCACAATCCGTTTTCATGTAAAAGACGGCGATCCCATCGTTATTCATGATTTGGTTCGCGGTGATGTGCAGTTTGAAAGAGACGGTATCGGTGATTTTGTGATTGTGAAATCCGATGGTATTCCCGTTTATAACTTTGCTGTTGTGGTTGACGACCATTTGATGGAAATTTCCCATGTTCTCCGCGGTGAAGAACATCTTTCCAACACCCCCAGACAAGCGGTTATTTACGAAGCATTGGGCTGGGAAATGCCCACATTCGGTCATATTTCCCTTATTTTGTGCAAAGACCGCACCAAGATGAGCAAAAGAAACGGCGATGTTTCCTGCGTTGCCTATAAAGAACACGGTTATCTGCCTGAGGCTTTGGTGAACTTTTTGGCACTTTTGGGATGGGCTCCCGAAGGCGAAGAGGAAATGTTTACCATTGATGAAATGATTGAAAAATTCTCTTTGGACAGAGTCAGCAAAAGTCCCGCAGTTTTCGATATCGACAAACTGAAATGGATGAATCAGCAGTATATCAAAAAATTGCCGACAGAAAAATTGGCAGAGCTGCTGCAGCCGTATGTTGAAGCAGACGGACTGACAGGCGACCGCCTGCTGCTTTTCGCCGAAACCATGGCAAACCACATTGCGGCTTTGGAGGATTGCCGAGAATTTCTGCCTTTGATCGAGGGCGGCATTGCGGCAATCACCGATGAAGCGTTGCTGGAAATTCTGCATCAGGAAACTGTGCCTTTGGTTTTGAAATCCTTCTATGAAAAAGTGAACAATGCCGAAACATTTGATGCAGCGGCAGTTAAAACAGCATTGAAACAAATCCGCAAAGAAAACAAACTGGGCGGTGCTCAGGTTTTCATGCCTGTTCGTATTGCCGTAACAGGCGAACAGCACGGTCCCGATATTGACAAACTGATTGCTTTGATGGGCAAAGAAACCTACGAAGCCAGAATTAAACAAACCGCAGCCCAGCTTGGCATTGAGCTGTAAAAATCAGTATAAAAATCAATATGCGGTTTAAATTAAAAAGCTGAAAATATCATAAGAAAAATAAGAGTTGAGGAGAATGTTTTATGACAATAAATTTATATAACACCATGGAAAACAAAAAAGTTCCCTTTATGCCGAGAGAAGAAGGCAAGGTTTCCATGTATGTCTGCGGTCCCACGACCTATAATTTTATTCATCTGGGCAATGCCCGCCCCATCGTTGTGTTCGATACAGTCCGCCGTTATTTCATCTATAAAGGCAACCAGGTAACATATGTGCAGAATTTTACCGATGTTGACGACAAGATCATCAACCGAAGCAAAGAAGAAGGTATCACTGCCGCTGCCGTTGCCGAAAAATACATTGCCGCTTATTTTGAAGATGTTCAGGCTTTGAATGTTTTGAAAGCCGATGTTCATCCCAAAGTAACGGAGCATATTCCCGAAATTATTGCTTTGGTACAGCAGCTTATTGCTAACGGCGTTGCTTACGAAGTGAACGGAGACGTTTATTTTTCCGTTAAGGATTTCCCCGAATACGGCAAGCTTTCCGGCAGAGATTTGGACGAAATGCTGGCAGGTGCCAGAGTTATGATCGGCGACCAAAAACGCAATCCGATGGACTTTGCTCTTTGGAAAGCCGCCAAACCGGGCGAACCTGCCTGGGACAGCCCCTGGGGCAAAGGTCGCCCCGGCTGGCATATTGAATGTTCTGCCATGAGCCATAAATATTTGGGTGATGATTTTGATATTCACGGCGGTGGCGCCGACTTGATTTTCCCGCACCATGAAAACGAAATTGCCCAAAGCGAGGCCGCCAATAAATGCGAATTTGTGCGTTATTGGATGCACAACGGTTTTATTACCGTCAACAATGAAAAAATGAGTAAATCCTTGGGTAACTTCTTCCTTTTGCGTGATATTTTGGCAAAATTCCCCGGTGATGTGGTGCGTTTTTATTTAATCAGCACTCATTACAGAAGCCCAATTGACTTTGACGACAACAAACTGGAAGTTGCCGCAAAATCCTTGAACAGAATCCGCAATGCTTATCTTTTGGCAAAAGAAACTGCAGCCTCTGCTCAGGGCGAGGGCAGCAGCGAAGCCAACGATATTCTCTGCGAAGCTATGTCCGTTGCCAAAACGGATTTTGAAGATGCCATGGAAGATGATTTCAACACTGCTTTGGCGATTGCCGCAATTTTCGATTTCTGCCGTTTGGTAAACGGTCATATCAAAGATGCCGGCAAAGATATTGTTGACGAAGTTGTTGAATTGTTTGATTCCTTTGACAGCGTTATTGCCTGCATTGCTCCAAAAGAACAGGCAGACGACGGTTTGACAGATGCTTTGATGGATTTGATTATCGAAATTCGTCAAAACGCCCGCAAAAACAAGGACTGGGCAACTGCCGACGCTATTCGCGATAAGCTCAAAGATATGGGCATTGTTTTGGAAGATGGGGCTGACGGTGTTCGCTGGAAACGCTCAGCGAATTAATAAGCGGCGCAATACTGCGTCATGAACTGCAACACGCTCCTCGGCGTACACCAAGTACGCCTGCGTCGGTGTCTTGTTCATTCCTTGTCTTGCTTGCTTCTTAATCCGCTGAGGGGGTTGAGAATAGGATAGGGTTAAGTGCGGCGAATTAATAAACTTCGCAATAAGCCGTTTAAGCAAAATTAACGGAACACGCAATCCGCAATGCACTTAGCTCGGCAAAAGACAAAGCAATAACAGCTTTCTCCGAGTTAAGATAGCAAACAGACCAATTCTGCGGAGTTTAACAAGATGAAGTCGATAAAAAATCTTGCTTGCTTCTTAATCCGCTGAGAGGGTTGAGAATAGGATATGGTTAAGTGCGGCGAATTAATAAGCGGCATTATACGGCGTCGTCAATAAAGTTGTTCCCTCGTAGTTTAACAAATAGAAAGGTCGTTAAAAAGTATTGACAGTACAGAAGATGATGGAAGAAAACCCCAATTTTATGCCGGCTTTGACATTGGCATATCTGGGAGATGTGGTTTATGAAATAGAAGTTCGTAAATACCTGATTAAGCAGGGAATTTATAAGGTTGATGACCTGCATAAGACGGCGGTAACCTTGGTTCGTGCCAACACCCAGGCGGAATTTGTAACATTGATTAAAGGCGAGCTGAACGAGCAGGAGGAAAGCGTTTTTCGCCGCGGCAGAAACGCCAAAGGTCAGCATAACCCCAAAGGCGCCACACTCTACGCTTACAAAATGGCGACAGGACTGGAGGCATTGGTTGGTTACTGGTATTTGACGGAAAACCAAGAACGTTTGGATTGGTTTTTTGAAAAGCTTTGGCAGTTTGACCAAAACCGCAAAACGGAAAATTACCGCCGTTCCGCCGATTGACGGTTTGCAAAGCTTCAGACAGCTGCAATGCATATCTAACAAAAAGATGAAGAAGCGGACAGGCTGCAAGCTGTATTTGACAAATGGGTTGAGAAAATATTAGGAGAAGATTGTGTTATGCTGAAAGTTAAATTGATTTCTTATACTCCGAATCCGGAAAAAGTTGCGGCGGCGGCGGCAAGGCTTTGCTATTCACCCCGCAGTGCCTATGATATTATGGAAGACTTTTCCGACGAACAGGCGGCGGAATTTTTGCAGAAAATTGTTTCGCTGGGTCATACCTCAACCATGGAACACGTCAGCTTTACTTTTGCCATAGACGGTGTCAGCCGTGCTTTGTCCCATCAGCTGGTGCGTCATCGTGTTGGCTGTTCCTATTCTCAGCAGTCCCAGAGATATGTTAAAGAAAAACAGTTTGAATATATCACACCCCCGAAGATTGCCAAAAATCCGGAAACCTTGGCAAGGTTTGAAAAAGCCATGGCGGACGCCCAAAGGGTGTATTC
>JAHZFN010000243.1 GCA_019421315.1 Peptococcaceae bacterium
GATTGCCGCAGGGGAAACTCCCGAATTTATTGTTCGCCGCATTATTATCTGTGCGGCGGAGGACGTGGGTTTGGCAGACCCCAAGGCTTTGCAGGTGGCAGTTTCGGCGATGGAGGCCGCCAAATTTGTCGGCTGGCCCGAAGCCAGAATTCCCATCGCCATGGCTGTGGTTTATGTTGCCAATGCGCCGAAATCCAACACGGCGTATATGGGCATTGACAAGGCGTTGGGAGATTTGCGGGATTTGGGCGATTTTCAGGTTCCCAATCATCTGCGGGACAGCCATTATCCGGGCGCCGAAAAGCTGGGGCATGGCAAGGGCTACAAATATGTGCATGATTTCCCCGGCGGTTGGGTGCGGCAGGATTATCTGCCCAAAGAATTGCTGGGCAAAAAATACTATGAACCGTCGGGCATAGGCGAGGATATCGGCAGAAAGCCGCCCTATCCCGATAAAAAAGAGTAATATACAAATAAAGAAAACAGTCTGCGGAGGTTGTTTGCCCGAATGGTGCAATCTCTGCGACAGGGATAAGTTGATAATAAAAAAGAGGTAATGATATGAGCAAAGGCAAGGTTATGTTGGCGATGAGCGGCGGTGTGGACTCTTCGGTTTCTGTGGCGGTTCTGCAGGAAGCAGGTTACGAGGTTGAAGGTCTTACTATGTGTCTGGGCGATTTTTCCGTGGTGGAAAAGGCCGCCGAAAGCGCCGATTGTTTTGGAATAAAGCATCATTGGGTTGACTTGACGGAAGACTTTGACAGGGATGTCAAAAGCTATTTTGTCGAGGAGTACAAAAACGGCAGAACGCCCAATCCCTGCGTTATCTGCAACAAAAAGGTTAAGCTGGGCAAGCTGTTTCAATATGCCGAAACCTTGGGTTTTGATTATTTTGCCACGGGGCATTATGCCAACATCAGGCAGATTGCGGGTCGTTACGCCGTTGCCCGCGCGGAATATCTGCCCAAAGACCAAAGCTATGTTTTATATTCTCTCAGTCAAAGTGTGCTTTCCCGACTGATGTTTCCTTTGGGCAATATGCGCAAGGAGGATGTCCGCTCCAAAGGCAGAAGCTTGGGATTGGGGGCGGCGGAACAAAAGGACAGCCAGGATATCTGCTTTATTCCCGACGGCAATTACCGCCGATTTTTGCTGGAAAGAGGCTTGCAGAATCTGCCGGGAAATTTTGTTTTGAAAAACGGCAAGGTTGTCGGCACACACAAGGGTATTGCCAACTACACCATCGGTCAGCGCAAGGGCTTGGGCATTGCCATGGGCTATCCTGTTTTTGTAACGGCAATCCGCCCTGAAAAAAACGAAGTGGAAATCGGCTTGGAAGAGGATCTTATGAGCGCCAAAATGCTGGTTAAGGACTGCAATTATCAGATGGTGGAGGATTTAACGGAGCCTGTTGAGTTGGACATCAAAATCCGTTACAAAAGTCCCGCTGTGCGGGGTGTGGTAACGCCTTTGGCAGGCGGCATGGCGGAGGTTACCTTTGCTGTTCCCGAAAAAGCCGTTACGCCGGGACAGAGCGCCGTTTTCTATGACGGAGATACCGTTTTTGGCGGCGGCACCATCGTTGGATAGTTGATTAAATATAAATTATAATAAATGATAATAGAGCCAAAAAAACAGCCGAATTACTATTAATTCGGCTGTTTTTTTTGATTTTTTTGAATTACAGAAGCTTGTAGCTCCATTTCAGGAATTTAACGCATTTGGCTTTGCCGCTGACGATGGTTATAAAATCGTTCAAATCCTTAACATCGTTGTTGATGCCCAATCTCGGCAGAGCGTAAAGGTCGCTGTTTTTCTTGGCGTAACCGTTTTGGGTGGTTACGGCGCAGCTGAAGCCTGTATTTTTGACCACATTGTAAAGATCCTTGTTATATCTGCCAAAGGGGTAAACGAAAAATCTGTCTTGTTCGCCCAGGTTGTCATCAAGAACTTTTTTGGAGGTTGACAAGTCATCGGTTATGCGCTGTAAATATTCTTCATCCGTTTCAACCTCTTTTGTTTCGGGGTCTGCCATGTGGTTGTTGAGGAAAGGACCGGTTTTGCCTTTGTTGTCGATGGTGATTTCACCGTGACCGTCATAGGAATGGGAGCCGATTTCCCAAACGCCGCTTTCCTGCATTTCCTGAAGCTGAGCAAAGCTTAAGTGCGGCGTGTCGTAATCTGTATAAGGTTTTTGGGTTTCCGCG
>JAHZFN010000244.1:0-5859 GCA_019421315.1 Peptococcaceae bacterium
GCTTGCTGCTATAGCTCAGTAGGTAGAGCGCATCCTTACCAAGGATGCGCTCTACCTACTGAGCTATAGCAGCAAGCCACTTTTTAATTATATTAAATTAACATAGTTTTGTCAAGGGCTTTTTTCAAAAAATATCCAAGGCAACGGGACAATGATCACTGCCGTAAACGTCCGTCAAAATAGCGCTGTCCCGAACCTCGTCTTTCAAACGGTCGGAAACCACAAAATAGTCGATTCGCCACCCGGCATTGTTCTCTCTGGCATGAAAACGGTAGCTCCACCAAGAGTAGGCGCCTGCCGTATCGGGGTACAGATAGCGAAAGGTATCCACAAACCCCGCAGAAAGCAGCTGACCGAATTTTTCCCTTTCCTCATCGGAAAAACCCGCATTGCCTCGGTTGGTTTTGGGGTTTTTCAAATCTATTTCGTTATGAGCAACATTCAAATCGCCGCAGAGAATAACAGGTTTTGTTTTATCAAGTTTTTGCAGATACTCTCTGAAATCGTCCTCCCAGCGCATTCTGTAATCAAGGCGTTTCAGCTCATTTTGGGAATTGGGCGTATACACATTAACCAGATAAAAATTTTCATATTCCGCCGTTATAACCCTGCCCTCGCGGCTATGCTCCTCAATGCCTATGTCATAAGTTACGGCAAGGGGTTTAATGCGGGAAAAAATCACGGTTCCGCTGTATCCCTTTTTAACAGCGCTGTTCCAAAACTGCTCATATCCCGCAATCTCCACAACAGCCTGCCCGGGGTGCATTTTTGTTTCCTGACAGCAGATAATGTCGGCGTCAACCTCCGCCGCAAAATCATAAAACCCTTTATTTATACAGGCACGCAACCCGTTGACGTTCCATGAAACTATACGCATGGCAAATCTCCTTTTCTGCCGAAGCAAAGTTCAGCTTCGATTTTTAATTGCTACTTTAAATTATACCAAAATGCTGGATTTTTTCAACCAATACGGTTATACTTTACTTATAAAACTTTTTTTACGGCGTCGTGTTGTTAAACTTCGTACAAAGGTCTGCCCGCTATTATAATTCGGAGAAATCCATTAGTGCGCATTCGTTTTTGATATGCGGGTGCTTGGCAGGGGTGCCGCTGAGTTAAATTCAACAAACCAAAACACAATAAAAACTCAAACAGAGGTAAACATGGAAAATCAAATTAATAATCAATTTAAACAATATATTCAAAGCAAAAAAACAGAAATGGAAAACGACCTTTTGGCGTTGGTGGCATATGAAAGCGTTGAGGCGGAGCAAACCGCTAAAAGCCCCTTTGGCGACCAAGTGGGCGAGGCGCTGGAAACCGTCAAAAACATCAGCAAAAAGCTGGGCTTCAAATGCCAAAACCACGGCGGTTACTACACCACCGTTGACTGGGGTGAAGTAACCGAACCCAACGAAGCTGTGGGCATTCTCTGCCACGCCGACGTTGTACCGCCGGGCGAAGGCTGGAATTACAATCCGCAGGGCGAAATTGTCGGCAGCCGCATTTACGGCAGAGGAACTTTGGACGACAAAGGCCCGACTATCGCCTCTCTTTACGCCATGGCGGCTATAAAAGCAAGCGGCGTCAAGCTCTCCCGCCCAGTTCGTTTGGTGGTGGGCGGCAACGAAGAAACATCAAGCCGCTGCATGAAAAAATACAACGCAGAAGATATTCCTCTTTGGGGCGGATTTTCGCCTGACGGCGATTTTCCCGTGATCTTTGCGGAAAAAGGCATTGCCTTGCACAAAGGCGATTTTGCAATTCAATCGAATACTATCGAAGAAATCACAGCGGGAACTGCCGTCAACGCCGTTCCCGGCAAAGCTGCCGCCGTCATCAATACAACAGACACGGCGTTTTTTGACGCCGCCTTGGAGCAGTTCCCGACACCGCAGAAAATCGGTTTGAGCAAAACGCCAAACAGCAAAATTCAAATTACCGCCGTCGGCAAATCTGCCCACGGCTCCATGCCCGAATGCGGCGAAAACGCCGTCAAAATTCTGCTGGATTTTCTCAGCCTTTTGAATATTGACGACCCTCTGCTGAAAACTTTGGCTGACATCAACGCTTTATTCTGCCAAGACTGCAACGGCAAAGCCGCAGGCGTTGCCTGCCAAGATAAGGTTTCCGGCAGCCTAACCTGGAATTTGGGAATTTTGAATTACCAAAACGGAAATTTGCATTTGGAACTGGATATGCGCTACCCCGTTACGGCGGATTATGCGGCAATCAAAAGCAAGCTGGACGCCGCATCCGCCAAATATAACCTTCATCTGGACTGCGCCGAACACAAGCTGCCTTTGTATGTTGATAAAAAATCGCCGTTGGTGCAAACCCTGGTTGACGTTTACAAAAGCACGGGCAGAAAAGACACCGAGCCCCTAGCGATAGGCGGCGGCACTTACTGCCGAACCATGGAAAATTTTGTGGCATTCGGGCCTTTGGGCGCCGACGACCAAGACACCATGCATATGGCGGACGAATTTATTGAACGGGAGCATCTGCTCTTTTTGGCGGAGGTTTACGCCTTGGCAATTTACCGTTTGGCAGAATAACGAATTTCAGCGGCAGACATGAAGCAGAACGCCCTGCCGCACCAAAATAAATTAAATAAAAAAACAGAAAGGAGCCGCAAACACAAAAAAATGAAAATATCTTTCTTTTTGATTCCGAAGATGGAAACGGCGTATATGTTTGAGCATGAAACCGTCCGTCAGGCTTTGGAAAAAATGGAATATTACCGCTACAACACGCTTTCGGTTTTGGACGAACAGGGCAGATACAAATATGCCCTGTCCGCCACGGATTTTTTCCATTATATGAAGCACCACCCCGGCACAACCTACGAAAAGACAGAAGAAATCACACTTTCTCAGGTTACGCCCCAAACGGAAATCAAGGCCATCGACATTAACGACGACGTGGAAAATTTGATCAAAATACTCTTAAATCAGGAATACACACCTGTCATTGACGGCAAACAGATTTACATAGGCGAAGTTTCGGTTACGGAAATTATGGAATTTGTTCTTCAAAACCGACTTATCCAAAACGAATAAACCCAAAACAGGCGCAAGCAATTTTACATTGCTGCGCCTGTTTTTTATATATTAAAATAATTATTATTCGTCTTTTCTGCCCGCCAGGTGATTGATAAACTGCTGAGCCGTGCGGCCGGAAATGCCGCCGTGCCTGAGCTCCCATTTGTTGGCTTCCAGGCAAAGCTCCTCTTCGGAAAGGTTAATGCCGCCCTCTTTTGCCGCCAATGCCTTGACAATATCGTAAAACTGCTGTCGGTTGGGGCTGGAATAATTGATTGTAACGCCGAACCTGTCCACCAAAGAAAGCTTTTCCTCCATTGTGTCGGAACGGTGCACATCGCCGTCTTTTTCCATATCACTGCGGTCGTTCCAGGTTTCCTTGATGAGGTGGCGGCGGTTGGACGTGGCATAAATCAAAATGTTATCGGGTTTGGTTTCCACGCCGCCTTCGATAACCGCCTTCAAAAATTTATATTCGATTTCATATTCCTCAAAGGAAAGATCGTCCATATAGATGATGAAACGATAATTGCGGTTTTTGATACCTGCGATAATATCGGAGAGATTTTTAAACTGGTGCTTGTAAATTTCAATCATACGCAGTCCGCGGTCATAATATTCGTTGACAATGGCTTTGATACTGGTGGATTTGCCTGTGCCGCTGTCGCCGTACAGCAAAACATTGTTGGCGATACAGCCGTTAACAAAGGCCTCGGTATTTTCCCGCAGCTGTTTTTTCTGCAATTCGTAACCCACCAAATCAGTCAGCATAACGGTATCCATATTGTTGATGGGGCAAAATTCAACGCCGTCCGCCTGCGGCTTAATGCGAAATGCCCTGTTCAACCCGAACATTCCCACGCCGTAATCCTTATAAAAGCCCGTTACCAAATCAAAAATTTCGTTTTCATCGGCGGCGTTTTCGATTTTTCGGCTTAAACTGCGCACCTTTTCGCTGACATTGCGATTATACATTCTTTCTTTTTTGCGGATTGCTTTATAATGAGAAATCACCGAAAAGCAATCAATATTCAAATCCGCCTCAATTACAGAAAAATCAAAATCGAAAAGCTTCTTAAATATTTTAAAATCATTTTTGGCAAAATAATTAACGGTGCCGTCGCCGGCGCCTACTTTTTCCGCCGTCAGACTGAAAGAATTTTCGTTGGTGATTAAGATAAATGTCAAATAATTATGCCACAAGTTATCGTCAAAACCGAAATCCGTCGCCAAATCCAAAAGGCGTTTCATCTGAACGTAAATTCTCTGCACCAAGTCCGCCTTTTGAGAAACACCGTTATCCCAATCCTGAAAAATAGCGGAAATTTTGCTTAAAATACTGTCCTCTCCCAAATTGCTGTAAAGCAGCAGCTTCGCTATATCTCTATACATCTTTTACCCCTCGTTTTTATCTCTTGTTTCCCGTTTTTATGATTTTGTCCGTTTTCTCTGCCAAACAAGTCCTCTGCCGTTATCCCAAATCCGCCCATTGATACATGATGATGGCGCAGACAACGATGGCGGCAGTTTCCGTCCGCAAAATCCGCTTGCCCAAAGTAACAACCTCGGCGCCTGCTTTTCGGGCGGCGGCAACCTCTTGCTCCGTCAGCCCGCCCTCCGGTCCGATGATAACGGCGGCATTCTGCGGCTCTGCCGATTGCAGAATTTTTTTCAAAGTAACGTCCTCCGCTTCCTCCCAGGGCATAATCAGCTTGGCGTCCTTTGGCAGTCTTGCCAAAGCCTCCGCCAAAGAAGAAACGGGCATAATTTCCGTAATCCGCTGCCTGCCGCATTGTTTGGCGGCAGATTCGGCAATTTTCTGCCATCTTTTTTGCTTATCGGCTGCTTTTGCACCTTTGAGCTGCACAACGCATCTTTCAAAAGCAATGGGGATAATCGCCTTAACCCCCAGTTCAACGCCTTTTTGGATAACCAAATCCATGCGTTCGCCCTTGGCTATACCTTGCAGCAAATACAGGTCGATTGGGGCTTCGGAATAGCTTTCCAGTGCCGCCGTCAGCCTTGCTCTGACAACAGCTCCCGTTTCCGTAACCGCCGCCGCAAAAACCCGTTCGCCCGCAACTATCTGAATTTCGTCGCCCGTTTCGCCTCGCAAAACCTTGGTGAAATGTCTGCTGTCCGCTTCCTTTAAAGCAACAACGTCATCAACGGCATATTCGCCGTCCACAAAAAATCTCCGCATATTCTGCCTCCGCCGTTACCGTCCGCCCGTCGGCGAACATTTTCTTTCATATTATTATTACATATTTAATAAACTGCAATTTACCGCTTGTTATTTTATTACAATATAATTTACAACATAATTTCGGATATTCGGAATGTATTTTTTGTTTATTATAATAGCACATACTTGCAGAATTGTAAATTTTTTTAAATTGCAGCATAAAAAAACGCTGCCAATTACCCTGTGTATTACAGGGCAATTATACATAACTTCAGTCAAAAATTGCGCATAAGCGGCAGTTCTTCTATCAAAAAAAGAAAAAAACAAACAAAATAAGCCATTGGCAAAACCAAAATACAATAGCGTATAGCAGGTATTTTGCCAACAACAATCCAATTTCTCAAAAATAGCACAAAAAAAATCAAAAAATCTTGCATTTACCCATTGACATTGTTGGTAAAACTTGTTATAATCCTATTAACATATATGATTGGTAGGCGATAAAATGTGACTTTCATTTTTACCGAATTATTAAGACAGAACTTCCGCTTTGGGCGAATGTGCCGATGTTGTTGATTTGACAAACTCAAAATTTACGCAAAAAAACAAATCCGAATAAAAATAACATCT
>JAHZFN010000244.1:5869-7213 GCA_019421315.1 Peptococcaceae bacterium
CCAAAGAAAAGGAGAAATTATTATGACTAACCAATATAAATTTGAAACATTGCAGGTACACGCAGGACAAGAACAACCCGACATCGCAACGGACGCCAGAGCCGTTCCCATTTACGCAACATCTTCTTTCGTTTTCCATAATTCTCAGCACGCCGCCGACCGTTTCGGTTTGAAAGACGCCGGCAACATTTACGGCAGACTGACCAATCCCACCCAGGAAATTTTTGAAAACAGAATTGCGGCTTTGGAAGGCGGCGTTGCCGCTTTGGCTGTGGCTTCGGGAGCCGCCGCCATCAACTACACATTCAACGCTCTGGCAAAAGCAGGCGAACACATTGTGGCATCCAAAACAATTTACGGCGGCACCTACAACCTGCTGGCACACACACTGCCTCTTAAAGGCGTAACCACAACCTTCGTTGACCCCGAAGAAGAAGGCGCCTTTGAAGCTGCCATTCAGGAAAACACCAAAGCAATTTTCTTTGAAAGCCTTGGCAACCCCAATTCCAACATCATTGATATTGAAAAGGTTGCCGCTATCGCGCATAAGCATAATATCCCGCTGGTAATCGACTCCACATTCGCAACGCCTTATCTGCTGCGTCCCATCGAACACGGCGCAGACATCGTTGTTCATTCCGCAACCAAATTCATCGGCGGTCACGGCACAGCCATCGGCGGCGTCATTGTGGACAGCGGCAATTTCGATTGGAAAGTCTCCGGCAAATACCCCTGGATTTCCGAACCTAACCCCAGCTACCACGGAATTTCCTTTGCCGATGCAGTCGGCGCTGCGGCTTTTGTAACTTATATCCGCGCCATTTTGCTGCGTGACACAGGCGCCACAGTTTCCACGCTTTCCTCTTCCTGCAAGGTTTGGAAACGCTCTCTCTGCGTGTTGAACGCCACGTGGAAAACGCCCTCAAGGTTGTTGAATATTTGAACAATCATCCTCAGGTTGAGGCGGTTCATCATCCGTCTTTGCCCAACAACCCCAGCCATCAGCTTTACAACAAATATTTCCCCAGCGGCGCAGGCTCCATCTTCACATTTGAAATCAAAGGCGACAGCAAAACCGCCCAAAAATTCATCGACAATTTGGACATTTTCTCCCTTTTGGCAAACGTTGCCGATGTAAAATCCTTGGTAATCCACCCCGCCAGCACCACTCATTCTCAGCTGACAGAAGAAGAATTGACGGAACAAGGTATTAAACCCAACACAATCCGTCTTTCCATCGGCATTGAAAACATCGACGATTTGCTTGCAGCTTTGGACAAGGCTTTTGAAGCAGTAAAATAATATTAAATAACAGGAAGTAACCAAGCGGCGGGAGATCGCTCA
>JAHZFN010000244.1:7223-8911 GCA_019421315.1 Peptococcaceae bacterium
CCCGCCGCGGCTCCTCATATAATAATCAAGAAAAAACCAAAATAAATAAATTCAAAAGATCAAAAAATAAGGAGATAAGAATTATGTCTAAAATATATACATCCATCGACCAATTAATCGGCAACACACCTTTGGTAGAATTGACCAACATCGAAAAAAAATATAATCTGGAAGCCAAAATTTTGGCAAAGGTTGAACATTTCAACGCCACAGGCTCCGTTAAAGACCGTATCGCCAAAGCAATGATCGACGAAGCGGAAAAAAGCGGCGCACTGAAACCAGACTCCGTCATCATCGAACCCACCAGCGGCAACACAGGTATCGGCTTGGCTTCCGTTGCCACAGCCCGCGGTTACAGAATTATCATTGTAATGCCCGAAACCATGTCCATCGAACGCCGCAAATTGATGAAAGCCTACGGCGCAGAATTGGTTTTGACAGACGGCAGCAAAGGCATGAACGGCGCTATTGCCAAAGCCGATGAACTGGCAAAGGAAATTCCCAACAGCTTTATTCCCGGTCAGTTTGTCAACCCCGCCAACCCGCAGGCTCATTTTGACACAACAGGTCCCGAAATTTACCAAGATACAGACGGCAACGTTGACTACTTTGTAGCAGGCGTCGGCACAGGCGGCACCTTGACAGGCACCGGCAAATATTTGAAATCTCAAAAACCCGAAGTTAAAGTTATCGCCGTTGAACCGGAAACTTCTCCCGTTCTTTCCGCCGGCAAAGCAGGCCCCCACAAAATTCAGGGTATCGGCGCAGGCTTTGTTCCCGACGTTTTGGACACCAAAGTTTACGACGAAGTTATCCCCGTCAGCAACGAAGATGCCTTTGAAACAGGCAAAGCAGTGGGCAAAAGCGAAGGCTTCCTGGTTGGCATTTCCGCAGGCGCCGCTTTGCACGCAGCCATCACCGTTGCCAAACGCCCCGAAAGCAAAGGCAAAAACATTGTGGTTATCCTCCCCGACGGCGGCGACCGTTACCTTTCCACAGCTTTGTTTGAAGACTAAAACCCAATTATAAAATTTATAATACAAAATTTATAATACAAAATTATAAAAACCTTTAAAAATTCATCCTCAAAAATATAAAAACCTAATCATTACAATTAATTTTCTATAATTAATTTCTGATTAATTTCCTTTCTGATTTCTTTCCTAAAAGTTGTTTAAAAAAGTTTTTTAATCTGATTTTCAATCATTTTCAATCATTAATTCTTAACAAATCCAACAAAACAGATATTCCCCGCAAGCTGTCAAAAAGCTTGCGGGGAATATCCCAAAATCTAATTTCTCAACTAATTAAATAATTACTGATTAAACAATTACAAAACATACAATTCCAAAACATCTAACTGAATATACGCAAAATTGCCACACAAGCGAAGAAAAAAACGAACCTACCAAATCTAATCCCAACAAATTGTAAAAAATTGCTCGGATTATCCTCTTCTGCTTGGGTGGCAAATTGCATTTTATATTAACACTATGCTATAATAGGTAAAAGAGCATTAAACGGAGGTAAGGCAACATGATGGTATCAACCAAAGGCCGCTATGCATTGCGGGTCATGATAGATTTGGCAGAAAATAACAAAGGAGAATATATCCCCCTCAAGGATATTGCCAAAAGACAGGATATATCTCAAAAATATCTGGAAAGTATTATGGTTATTTTGTCAAA
>JAHZFN010000244.1:8923-12832 GCA_019421315.1 Peptococcaceae bacterium
GCGGACGGCCGCCACGGCAAAGGCGGCGGCTACAAGCTAAACCGTACCGCCGACGAATACACAGTGGGCGAAATTCTGCGGCTGACGGAAAACGGCTTGGTGCCCGTCAGCTGTTTGAAAGAGGAACGCAACACCTGCGAACGTATTGCGGAATGCCGCACCCTGCCCATGTGGGAAAGTTTGAACAAGCTGATCAACGACTTTTTTGACGACATCACTCTGGCGGATTTGGCAAAAATCGAGCCGCCCAACGATTATGTTATTTAAATAAACAGGAGATTGACAAAAATGAAATTAACGGAAATTATCAACGGCGAAAAACTGAGCCTTTCCTTTGAGGTTTTTCCGCCCAAAACCAACGACAAATTTGAAAACGTTAAAGAAACAACAGAGCAGATTGCCCTGCTGAAGCCGTCATACATGAGCGTAACCTACGGTGCAGGCGGAGGCACCTCTGAATACACACTGAAAATCGCCGATAATCTGCGGCAAAAAGGCGTACCTACTCTGGCGCATTTAAGCTGCGTTTCCTCCACAAAAAGTGAAATTAACCAAAAGCTCCGAGATTTACATAATGCGGGAATCGAAAATATTTTGGCACTGCGGGGCGATATGCCCAAGGGCATGGACGTTTCTCATCTGGAATATCATTATGCCAGCCAGCTGATTACGGAAATTGTTAAGTTCGGCGGCTTTTGCATAGGCGGCGCCTGTTATCCCGAAGGTCATCCCGAAAGCGAAAACGGCTTTGCGGATATCGACCATTTAAAAGAAAAGGTTGAAGCAGGCTGTGAATTTTTAACAACCCAAATGTTTTTCGACAACAATATTTACTATAATTTTGTGTACAGACTGCAAAACGCAGGCGTTTCCGTTCCTGTCGTGGCGGGGATTATGCCCGTCACCAACCCCAGCTCCATCAAGCGTATCTGCAAAATTTCAGGAACGGCTCTGCCCCAGCGTTTTGTCCGTATTGTAGATAAATTCGGTGACAAACCCGAAGCCATGAAACAGGCGGGCATTGCCTACGCCACCGAGCAGATCATTGACCTTTTTGCCAACGGCGTCAAGGCGGTTCATGTTTATTCCATGAACAAACCCGATATTGCCGCCCAAATTCAACAAAACCTTTCGGAGATTTTGAAATGATAGCGGTGGATCAAAGCAAGCTGATTTTGAATCGGCGGGAATTGCAGGCAAGATTGCAGGGAACGCCCATAGAGCAAATTCGAAACGTTTTGACGGAATGTGAAACGCAGCTGCGTCAGGCTTTGGACTGCAAATATTTTTATCGGGAAACTCCCGTCAGCCTTACTGCGGACGGCGTTGATTTGGGGTTTACGCAAATTCAAAGCAAAAACCTGCGCAAAAATCTGCAAAACTGCAAAAACGCCTATATTTTCGCCGCTACCCTGGGGCATGGCGTTGACCGATTGTTGCGTTCCATCGGTTTGACTTCACCTTTAAAGCAGTTTTTAATCGACGCCTTGGCATCAACAGCAATCGAAGCCCTCTGCGATTACGGACAGGATAATTTGCCGCAGGCAACAATCGCCCGTTTCAGCGCCGGCTACGGTGATTTTCCCCTGCACCACCAGCAGGAATTTCTTGATTTTTTGCAGGCGGGAAAACGCTTGGGCATAACACTGCGTTCCTCCGATTTGATGAATCCCACCAAATCCGTAACCGCCGTTATCGGCATTAAAAAAATTTGATTTAAAATTTTTACAAAACAAAAATAATATATTAACGGTGAAAAAATATGAAAGAGAAAAGCTTACATTTAAAAAAATTACTGCAAACCCAAAGATTATATTTTGACGGGGGCATGGGCACCCTTTTGCAAGCGGCCGGCTTGCAAGCGGGAGAACAACCCGAAACCTGGAATGTCAAACACCCAGAAACCATCACGAAACTGCACAGGGAATATCTGGCGGCAGGCAGTAACATTATCACAACCAACACTTTTGGCTTGAACCGTTACAAATTCAGCGAAACGGAGGAATACGCCAAAGCCGCAATTCAATGCGCAAAAGCCGCCGCAGGCGATAACCCCAACGCTTTTGTCGCCTATGACATCGGCCCTTTGGGCAAGCTGTTGAAACCCATCGGCGAACTGCCCTTTGAGGATGCCGTCGATGCCTTTGCGGAGTCTGCCCGCTATGCCGAAAAATACGGCGCCGATTTAATCATCATCGAAACTATGAATGACAGCCTGGAAACCAAAGCCGCCGTTTTGGCAGCCAAGGAAAACTCCGACCTGCCGATTTTCGTAACCAATGTTTTTGACGAAAAGGGCAAGCTGATGACAGGCGCCGATGCCGAAGCCATGATCGCCCTGCTGGAGGGTCTGCGAGTTGACGCCATCGGCATGAACTGCTCCCTGGGTCCAAAGCAAATGCTTCCCGTGGTCAGAGAATATGCCAAATATTCCTCTCTGCCCATAGTTGTGAACCCCAACGCAGGACTGCCCACCGTCAAAGACGGGCAAACCTGCTATGACGTGGACGCCGAACAATTTGCTCAATATATGCGGGAAATTGCCAAAGCGGGCGCCGCTGTTTTGGGCGGTTGCTGCGGCACAACTCCCGAATATATCCGCCAAACCGTTCTGGCAGTCTCGAAAGTTCCGTATCAAAAACCGACCGCTAAAACCCAAACCGTTGTCAGCTCCTACACCCATGCGGTAAAATTCGGGCATAAACCCGTTTTGATCGGCGAACGCATTAACCCCACAGGCAAAAAGAAAATCAAAGAGGCTTTGCGCAAAGCCGATTATAACTATATTTTAACGGAGGGACTGCGCCAAGCGGACAAAGGCGTGCAAATGCTGGACGTCAACGCCGGTCTGCCGGAAATCGACGAAGCCGCCGCCATGACCGCCATCGTCCAGCAGCTGCAAGCCGTTACCGACCTGCCTTTGCAGCTGGACACCACCAACGCTGACGCATTAAGCCGAGCAATGCGCATTTACAACGGCAAACCCCTCATCAACTCCGTCAACGGCAACAGGGAAAGCATGGATAGCGTATTTCCGCTGGTACAAAAATACGGCGGCGCCGTCATCGCCCTCACGATGGACGAAGAAGGTATTCCCGAAACGGCGGAAAAAAGACTGGCAATCGCCGCCAAAATTGTTGACGAAGCAAAAAAATACGGCATAGACAAAAAGGATATCGTCGTCGACCCTCTGGCTCTGACCATTTCTTCCAACCAGAAAAGCGCCTTGGTAACACTGGAATCCATCAAGCTTATCAAGGAAAAATTGGGGGTTCACACCAGCCTCGGCGTTTCCAATATCTCATTCGGTCTGCCCTGCCGCGATAATGTCAACTCCGCCTTTTTTGCCATGGCTCTGCAAAAAGGTTTGGATGCCGCCATCATGAATCCTTTTTCCGAAAACATGATGAACGTTTACTACGCCTACAATATGCTGACCGACAAGGACAGCAACTGCGAAGAATACATCGCTTATGCCACGGCAAAAAGCGGCGAAACCGCGCCCAAAGCCGCCGCCGAAACCACAATGACCCTGCAGGAGGCAGTTCTGAAAGGCTTGCAAGCCAACGCCAAGGAAATTGCAGAGCAATTAATTCAGACAACCGACCCTCTGGAAATTATCGACCGCCAGATTATCCCTGCTTTAAACAAAATCGGCACGGAATTTGAACAGGGCAAAGCTTATCTGCCCCAGCTTTTGATGAGCGCAGAGTCTGCAGGCACAGCCTTTGAGGTTATCAAAACGGCTTTGCCGCCGACGGAGGGCAGCGCTGATGAAATAGTTCTGGCAACGGTACACGGCGACATTCACGATATAGGCAAAAATATCGTCAAGGTGCTTTTGGAAAACTTTGGCTTCGGCGTTTTGGATTTGGGCAGAGATGTGCCTCCCGAAACAGTTGTCAAAGC
>JAHZFN010000244.1:12842-14089 GCA_019421315.1 Peptococcaceae bacterium
GGTCGGTCTTTCCGCCTTGATGACAACAACCGTTCCCGCCATGGCGGAAACCATCGCTCAGCTCAAAGCAAACTATCCCGAAATCAAAGTTGTGGTGGGCGGCGCCGTGCTGACGCAGGAATATGCCGACATGATCAACGCCGACTATTACGCCGCCGACGCCATGGAAACGGTGCGCATTGCTCAAAAGCTTTTTGAAAAATAATATCAATTCTTTTCAAATTTCAGAAACAACGGCAAGGCTTCGATAAAATATCCAAAGCGTATTATTTATTAAACCAATCCCCATGCACGCATGGGGATTTTTTGCGGCAAAATTATGCGAACTCCGCTCAAGTCTGTTATCGGATAACTCAGCGAAACTGCGGATATATTTTTTGCAATCAAATTTTTCGTTAAATTGCCGATTATAAAAATCTTACATACAAAAAACCGATAAGCTTTACAAAGCTTATCGGTTTTATAATTTATATTATTATAATTTTATACTATTTTTTTACGTTTAACTTTTTTTACCAAAATGGTGAATTTGGGCAAAGCCATCATGCGCTTCCAGCGCCACGGTTCTTTGAGCAAACGCCAGAGCCATTCCAAGCCCATCTTTTGGAAAAACTGCGGCGCCCGTTCAACCTGACCCGAAATCACATCAAAACTGCCGCCCACACCGATTACCACAGGCACATTCAGCCTTTCACGGTATTTGTCTATCCAAAGCTCCTGCTTCGGAGCACCCAAAGCCACAAAAAGAATATCGGCATCACTGTCGTTAATGCGTTCCAAAATTGACTCCTCGTCCTCTTCTTTGAAATAGCCGTTCAGCATACCGGCGATGGGAGTGCTGTAATTTTTTTCCAGCTGACGCCCGGCTTCGTCGGCAATACCCGGTTTGCCGCCGAACAAAAAGACTTTCCAATCGTTTTTTCGGCTTTGCTTGCAAATTTCTGTCATCAAATCAATGCCGGTAACCCTGTCAACGTCCTGCCCCGTCAGCTGTTTAATCGCCCAAACCGTGCCGCTGCCGTCGGGAGTGTTCAAGTCCGCTTTTTGGATAATCCGCATTAATTCGGTATCCGTCTGCGCCTTGTAAAGAATTTCCGCATTGAGAGTTATAATATGATGCACAACATTTTTGGTCGGTTCGCCGTCGGCTTTTTTTTCGTTGTAGGCTTGGCTTTCTCTGCCCAGATTGATGTAATTGTCAATACAGCAAATGGTTTCCACCATATCCAAACCGTCAAATTTTGCGC
>JAHZFN010000244.1:14099-15433 GCA_019421315.1 Peptococcaceae bacterium
ACCGCACCTCTATTCCGTGGTTCCCGTGGTTTCGGCTGCTGCCTCCGTATCGCCGCCGCCAACATCTTCGGGATAAGCTGCCACCCTTTCGGCAGGTGACATCTTCATTTTATTTACCAATTCGGGAACTTGATTTTCATAAGGAATCCAGTAGCTTACGCCATTGATATACTGACCTTCGCCGGGAACCATTTCCGCATACACATTCAAGGATGCGCCGTTTTTAAATGTATTCATCAAAGAAAGCAGCTCGCCTGTGGTGAAATCAGTGCTGATGTTGTCATTGATAACGCCGATCATTTTGGGCAGCTTGGCAATTGTACCCAAACTCATCAGCTGGTCCGCCACAGCCTGCAAAAACTTTTGCTGACGGCCGATACGACCTATATCCCCTTGACCGTCACTTCGCCAACGGCAATATGCCAAGGCATTATAGCCGTCCAAGTGCTGCATACCTTTTTTCAAATCAATATTTTCCTCGGGCTTGTACATATCCGTTTCAACGTCAATGTCAACACCCCCGATGGCGTCAATCAGAGCCGAAAAGCCCTCAAAATCCACCTCAACATAACGGTCAACTTCCGTATTCAGGAATTTCTCAACGGTTTTTCTGGTAAGCGGCTCGCCGCCGTAGGAATGAGCATGGTTAATTTTGGTCTGCCCTGCTCCCTCAATGTTAACGTAAGTATCGCGTGGAATAGAGAGCAAGCCGACAGAGGGCGTTTCCATATCAATAAACGCCACCATCAATGTGTCAGAACGGCTGACCTCATCGCCGTCTCTGGCATCGGAACCCATCAGCATAACAGTCAAAATCCCGTCGTCACCCATAAGATCCTTGCCTGCCTCTTCCATCTGGCTTTGGTTTTCGTAATAATTATCCGCCGTAACATACGGCACATCGATGGGGTAGCCCTTAACCTCGCAGGAATACCAAAGACCGATATAAAAGCCACCGAAGCACATCAACAGCAAAACAAAATAAAACCAAACCTTGCCGACGGGAGACACCTCGCCCATCATTCTGGTGAAAAAGCCACCGTTTTCTTTCGCCATAATACTTTTGTACACTATTCAAATTTTTTAATATTTATGATTAATATTTGTTTAATATTTGATTGTAACCTTTTGTTCCGTTTCATTCCAATCCACCGTTGCGCCCATGTTTTCCGTCACAAAGCGCACAGGCACCAGAGTTCTGTTTTTCACAACCAGCGGCGCAGTATCAATGGTTTGATTTTTGCCGTTAACCTTAACCGTGGTTTTGTTCAGCCAAAGCTCAATGGTTGTGCCGCCCTTGGTGTAAACAATTTTTTGCTCGTCCTCATACCAGT
>JAHZFN010000245.1:0-4760 GCA_019421315.1 Peptococcaceae bacterium
CAGTATACAGAGAGGATTTGACAAGATAAGCCATGGAAAAAGTTTTACAACAGGAAGCACCAAGGAAAAAGCGGTCATTTAACCTGCCCTCTGCCTATGTGATTTTGCTTTCCATCATCATCATTCTGGCAATTTTGACATGGCTGATTCCGGCAGGACAATACGATTATGTTGAAGAAAACGGCGTTTTGAAGCCAATTTCAGGCACTTTTCATTATGTGACACAAAATCCTCAGGGCATAGTCGATGTCATCCTGGCGCCAATCAACGGCTTTATCGACGGCATCGAAATCATCACCTTTATTCTGGTTATCGGCGGATTTTTGGGGGTTGTTATGGAAACGGGCGCCATCAACAAAGGTATCGCCCGCCTGATAGGCAAACTGAACGGCAAAGAAAAATGGCTAATCCCCATTTTGATGCTGCTTTTTGCCTTGGGCGGCAGTACCTACGGTATGTCCGAAGAAACCCTGCCTTTTTACCCCCTTTTAATTCCCGCCTTTCTTTCGGCGGGATACACCGCCACAACGGCAGTCGCCGTCATCCTTTTGGGTTCGGGGCTGGGCGTTGTCGCTTCAACGGTCAACCCTTTTGCAACGGGCATAGCTTCGGGATTTGCGGGGATTTCCCTGGGTGACGGCATTGTTTTGAGAATAATTCTTTTTGTGGTTTTGCTGGCTTTCGGCATTTGGTTCGTTATGCGGTACGCCGAAAAAAACCGCAGTCCGCAAAAAGCGGCAGCTGTTGAAAATCAAAAGACAGAGCCTTTAAACAAAAAAGAAATTTTGGTGCTCTCCCTTTTCGGGTTGGCGTTCCTTTTGATGGTATATTCCGTCATCCCCTTTGACGAAATAGGCGTCAGCGCCCTGCCCACTTGGGGCTGGTGGTTTGCCGAGCTTTCTGCCTGGTTTTTCTTCATGTCCGTTTTGATAGGCATTGTTTACCGCATGAAAGAAACCGCCGTCGGCGAAGCTTTTGTCCGCGGCGCCGCCGATATGCTGGGTGTTGTTTTTATCATCGGTATATCCCGCGGCATAACTATAATCATGAACGACGGCATGATCACAGACACCATATTGCATTACGGCGAAGCTTTGCTTTCGGGAACGGCATCTTATCTGTTCATAGGACTTTCCTATATTCTGTATTTACCGATGAGCTTTTTGATACCCAGCACCAGCGGTCTGGCCACACTTTCCATGCCAATACTCGCACCGATGGCGGATTTTGCGGGAATCAGCCGCGCCCTGGTGGTTACGGTCTTCCAAAGCGCCTGCGGTATCATTAACCTGATAACGCCAACCTCCGCCGTTGTCATGGGCGCCCTGGCATTCGGCAAAATACCTTATCAAAAGTGGTTGAAATTCATATGGAAATTTGTTCTGGGAATTTTCCTGCTGATCGGAGTTATCGTGATTGCAGCGGCTGTGTTGTAAGGGAATATATAAACAAAAGAAACTGTATGCTTTGGCAAACAGTTTCTTTTGTTAAAAAATTAACAATAAAAAATAACTGCAACCAATCTCAGAAACTATATAAACTTCATCAAGGCTTCTAATCAGATATTTAGTCGTACCGGCAGACCTATAAATAACGCAAATAAAACAGTACTTTTATAAAATACCATAAATTAAATTTTGATTAAAAACCCAACATTGATATTTTAGCGTAATTATGCTAAAATATATGCAGGAGGTGATTAGATGAATAAGATCAGACCTGTTTCCGATTTAAGGAACAACTTTGCAGAAATCTCTCAGATAGTGCATGAAACCAAGGAACCTGTGTTTTTGACAAAAAACGGTTTTGGTGATATGGTGGTTTTGAGTATGGAAGCATATGAAAATCTACAGTTCGAAAGTGAGGTATATTTCAAGCTTAAAG
The DNA here is from genome assembly GCA_019421315.1 of Peptococcaceae bacterium. GTDB lineage: Bacteria > Bacillota > Dehalobacteriia > UBA4068 > UBA4997 > JAHZFN01. The sequence goes on from JAHZFN010000245.1 coordinate 1,885, forward strand.
AAGCTGAACGAGAAGCCGAAAAAACTGCTACCCGCTATTCATCAAAAGATGTGTTAAAAGCATTGAAGAAAGCAGCAGGAGAAACTGAAAATGTATAAATTAGAATACTTACCTATTGCTTTAAATGATATAATTGAAATTATCAGCTATATCAGAAATGAGCTCAAGAACCCAACTGCTGCAAACAACCTGTCAGAAAAGTTTATCCAAGCAGCCGAAAATTCTAAAGATTTTCCATATTCCAATCCTTTATACATTCCAATCAGGATGTTAAACCATGAGTACAGAAAAATTATAGTCGATAACTATATCATGTTTTACTGGGTAAATGAAACAACAAAAACAATCACTGTTGCAAGAGTAATTTACGGTAAGCGTGATTACGGTAGTATTATAGAATAAGCTACAACTAAACAAAAATTTAAGAGTAACCAATTTTATGGTTACTCTTTTTCTAATTATAAAACAAACAGAAACCCAGAAAAAAGGTTCCTGTTTGTTTTATGACTTTAGCCAATTAAAAACTAATCAAAAATATAATTATCAGATTTGGTAAGCGAAATTGTATTGCTTTGAGCATTCCAGTTAATATCATAGCCAAAGTGCTTTGCTACATACCTTGCTGGCAAATAAATACGGTTAGCCTTTAATATAGGTACAGTATCCATATAGCAATCCTGTTCACTGACAACTATGCCATTAACTGTTTTTTCGCTATAATAGCCTTCATAACCGGTTGTATAAACATTAGTAACAGTAATTGAACCATCACCAGAGGTTTTGGTTAAAATAGCTCTACCCCAATTATCTCTTCCTCCGGAACCGCCAAATTCATTCCAATTAATTTGACAACCAATGGCATTGCCCAATGCTCGCAAAGGAACCTGTGTACGATTATGGCTATCCACATAGGGTTTGGCATCTGTAAAGGTTATTTGTTTCCCGTCAACAGTTACTTTAATGTTGTTATTTGCCGCAAAGGCAGGCATTGCAAATGCAAATGCCATAACAAATGTTAAAACTACAATTAATAATGTTCGTTTTTTCATCATTATATTACCTCCTGGTATAATCATTCATCATTATTTAGTAATATTCACAGTAAATGTTTGCTGATTCCAATCAACATTTGCTTTGAAAGACTCGGAAATCACACGCACAGGAACTAAGGTGCGATTTTTCACAATTTTAGCAGGTACATCCAGCTGAACATTTTTACCATTTACCGTCATATTCTTACTATTAGTTTTAATCTTTACAACATCATCGCCTAAAGATATAGTGGCAGTGTTAGTTTTTTGATCCCACTCAACATTAGCCCCCATGGCTTCCGTAATGGCTCTAATTGGCACAAGTGTTCTACCATCGCTAATAATGGCAGGAGAATCACAAACCAGTTCATTGCCATTGTAAACAACAACAACCGATGGATTCACAGGTGTAAAGTTATAATCCATGTCTAAAGACCAATTAGACCAATTATCCGTAGGTGTTTCATCGGTCTGCACCACAACGCGTATTTTATTTGCACCCACAAATTGGATCACACCACGACCGGCATTAAACCAGCCATCATTATTATAATAGAAATTAGCTTGGTCTCCGCTGATAGTAGCCTTATGATAACCGTCATCAAAACCTAAATCAGCTATTCGTTCCGCGGCACTTATATGCAATAAAGTAAAATAAATAGTATCGCCATTAATATATTTAATATCTAAGCAAGTTTGCTTATTAGTGCCGTCAGCATACCATTTACCTATATAACGGCTATAATTAGTGGTAGCAAAAGAATTAGAACATATAAATCCCAATATCACAGCTGCTAAAATAACAACTGCAAATACTGTACATATAACTTTTAAATCAAGTCTCTTTTTATTAACCAAACAATCCACAACTAAAATCCTCCTATAAATTTTTCAAATTCTAAATATTAGCATAACACTAACGCCATACTAATGAAAGCATACTATGCATTAGAGCTGGTTTTACCAAAATGTAACCCAACAGGTACCATCCTCATAAACAACAAATGTCATAGTGCCTTTAAATAAATTATACTATCATTTATCAATGACATATCCGAACTATGTGCACCTGTAAATGAAATAATAATATCATCCAACAAAAGAAATCAGTTTTTCATTAACCTATTAGCTCTTATATTTTCATTCATTGTTGGTAACCATCATTCAATGGTATACAATATGAAAGATGAAAGTAAACATCATCAACAGGATGATTATCAGCAATGGTTTTTGTTGTCAATTTACCATTGCTAATGCCAATAGAATAAGTATGGTCATACAATGGGTCAAATTCACTTTCTCCTCCGGTAAGCTCGTGTGCTACCAAAGTATTGTCATTAGCATTGCGGCAAAGCTTTACAATGCTTCGTTTCAAATCCCCAACCTTGCTAACTTTGCCATTTGCATATGTATAGACACTGAATACATTATCTCCTTCTGAAACATAATCTTGAACTACTAATTCGGGAATGCTATCATTATCCATATCAAATATCCAGCTATTATAGTATTTACTACCAAATTGCTTATATGCCTCCTTTGCCTTAACTGCTTGTTCTGCCCTAGCTTGTACTTCTGCGGCTTCTATTACAGTCAATCGGTCATTGTAGCTTTTCAACAGATCGTTAATTTTGCTTTCATAATCTTCAACCGCAACTTTTTCTGCCTGAATGGTTACCAGCAAATCGCTAAGATTAGCTTTAGCAGTACTGATAGCTGACTTATCTTTGCTTTCACCAACATTTTCTATAGTATTTTCTGCAATTTTTTCATCATACATAGCAGACAAAACTTGTTTTAATTCCTGTATTTTGGCTTCATAATTATCACGTGCTTTCTGCACAG
>JAHZFN010000245.1:4770-6625 GCA_019421315.1 Peptococcaceae bacterium
CATGTTTCTCGCTATTTTGATAAGCTTCATATTGAGCCTCCAATTTGTGATACATTTCCACCTGAGCAGATCTTTCCGCCTGTTCAAATCCCTCGCAACAAGCTTCAATAGCTGTCGTCTGTTCTCTAACAGCATTGCCTATAGTCAGCTGATACCCAGCCACCACAGCAACACAAATAACTACAATTGCAACAGCAACAATAGCAATTACTTTTTTCTTGTTCATTTTCTCATCACCAGTCCTTATACAAAATATTAAATATTCTTCTGCTTGACATTCTTCTTTTTAATAAAATTTATATATAAATTACAATTCAAATACTTTTGGACAAATATTCATTTCAGATAATAATACATTAACACACTCGGATACTCCCTTGCCATAGCAAAAAATAATATCAGGATTCAATATTTCTATTTCCTTTTTAATTAATCTTTTATATTTATCAACATAATCTTTCAATCGTTTGTCATATTGTCTATCACTACATCCACGCTTACATAAATTCATAAATGCAGCATTTTTCAACAATTCTAAACCTATATCAATTTTCTCGGATACAGCAAGGTCATCTTTATCACCATATGTAATCTCATATTGTTTAACAGCCATTCTATCTATGATTTTGCCGTTCTTATCAGCTAAACCATCGACCACCTCTTGAACCCAAAAGCATTTTCGATAATCATCTTTTTCCATATTAGGAGCCGCACAAATATACAATGCCTTATTTTTATTATCAAGTGAATCCCACTCATCATCTACACCAATCAAACCGTCAGGAGCAAATCTTTTAATTTTTTTCTGCACACTTTCACTTTCCGCAATATGTTGCCCTTCCCATAACAGCATAAGCTTTTCTAATTTCTGATGAGTTGTTTTCTTATTTTCCATACATGCCACATCCTTTACCAAAATCATAGTTTATAACATAATTCACATTATGTAGTAAACTGAAACCAAAAATTTCACCGATTTTATCGTTGTTGCTGTCCCAATTCACCCACAACAACACAAAAAAGCATTTATCCCATGGGATTTTTGGTAAAACAATAAAAAGCAGGCACAGCAAACAGACCGAATAAAAATATTGCTTACTCGGTCTGTTTGCTATACTCATTTTTCAAAATTAACCAAAACCTTCTTCATAATCCTTGTTTTTTGATGTCGAATATGTTAAAATATTACCTAGATGGTGAGGTTAACCTCATATAAAGTACTACATAATGTGAATTATGTGGTACTTTTTTTATTTGCTAAATTCTGTATCGCTTTACCAATCCCAGATTTTCAATCAACTTTCTGTGTTTCTCACTGCTTTCCATAGTGTATATCATTGTGGTTTCAATGCTGGAATGACCGAGAATTGCAGACAGTTTTATTAAATCTTTCTCCTTTTTGATAAATGTTCTGGCAAAAAGATGCCGCAGGTTATGAGGAAATACCTTTTTCGGTTCTACCCCTGCAATACTGCACAGCTTTTTCATCTCAGCCCAAATGTTACTGCGGTTTACAGGTCTGCCACCCTTTGTTATGAAAACACAACCGGATTTAATCCCATTTTGTTTGATATACTCTGTCAGTAATTTGCACAGGCTCTTTGGCAAAAGTAAAGTCCTGACCTTACCTTTCATGTTGATTTCAGTTGACCGAGATTGCACTGCTTCCGCAGTGATATACTGCAACTCGGAAACTCTAATACCGGTAGCGCAGATGGTTTGCATTATTAATGCCAATCTCCTGTTACCGACCTTTTCAGCAGCCTCCAGCAACTTAAAATATTCACCTCTGCCCAGTTCTCTATCAGATTTCCTGTAAACATTTTTCTGAATCTTCATGGTTTTGATTTTCAAC
>JAHZFN010000246.1:0-479 GCA_019421315.1 Peptococcaceae bacterium
GCAAGCGTTAGCTGACCGAGGTACGAAGATTAAAGAGTAGAGAGGTCGTTAAAAAACGTATTAAGAGGGGGCGACGAGTTGGCAAGCGTTAGCTGACCGAGGTACGGAGATTAACAAGTAGAGAGGCTATTAAAAATTTTGAGGAGCTGATCGGGGGTGGAAACTATGTTTTCGGCGCCTTTTTGCTCCAAGAAGTCTTTGGTTTTGTAGCCCCAGTCCACAATTATCATCGGCAGATCCGCATTTTGGGCGGTCATGATGTCAACCTCGGAATCACCGATGTATACGGCGTTTTCGGGGGAACTGCCCAGCTGTTCCAGGGCAAAAAGCACGTTGTCGGGAGCGGGCTTTTTGGCTCTTTGGGGGTTGTCGCCGACGGCAAATGTTATGGTGTCGGCAAAGTAAATTTGCACCAAATCCTTAACGGCGGAGTCGATTTTGTTGGAAACCACCGCCATTTTGCAGCCCCGCCGCTTCAA
>JAHZFN010000246.1:489-4869 GCA_019421315.1 Peptococcaceae bacterium
TGCTGTTGTTGCAGTTGACGGCATAATGCGCTTGGAAATCGGCAAACGCTTTGTCAAAGGCGGGATTTGCTTTGCCGTCGGGGACGGCTCGCTCCATCAAAAGACGAATGCCGTTGCCCACAAAGGATTTTACTTCTTCCTCTGTTCTAATGGGCATATGATTTTGGGCAAGGGCGTAGTTGACGCTTGCCGCCAGGTCGGTCAGGGTGCAGAGCAGAGTGCCGTCCAAATCCCAAAGAACAGTGTCGATTTTCTTCATTATTGTAATATCTCCTTATTTTTTTTGTTCTTAAATTATAAATTTACAAATCTGTCAGCCGTTGGCGTTTGGCGTTGCCAACAGTATAAAATATTTGCGGTTTTCCGTCAATGCTTGCGATAATTTTTACTGCGGAATTTGGCGCCGTAGAGATGGTGCCTGCATAAAAAATCGTCGATGGGCTTGCGGTAAAGATAATTGATTTCGGCGCCCAACATCATCATGAAAAGACAGAAATACAGCCATATAATAAGCATTGCCAAGCTTGCCAAACTGCCGTAGACAGAAAATTTGCTGAAATTTTCCAAATAAAAGGAAAAAGCCGCCGCCAAAACATACCAGCAGACAGTGCAGAAAATTGCTCCCGGCAGTTGGTTTTTGTAGGTTATGAGGTCGGGTTTGGCTTTTTTGCGGTTGGGCAAAACGATATAGATCAGGGCGAAATATAACGACAAAATTATAAAAAGCAGCAAATACCGAATTGCATAAAGAGCACGGAAAACCAACGGAAAGTATTTGAAATGATCCGCCAGAAAAAATTGCAGACGGCCGCCGTAAATCAGCACCGCAAACACCAAAAGCACATTTGCCATGAAAAGCGCCGTGTACCACATGGATTGCAGGCGGAGCAAAAACCAGCTGCGGTTTTCGGGTACATTGTTGGCCACGTTTAAGCCGTTGGTCAGGCAGTGAAACCCCTGCGCCGCCAGGTAGACGGCGACCACAACGTAAACCACTGTTACATTGAAGGCCTTGGTGTAAATTTCGCCGATGACGGAATTTGCCAGGGGAGCCATGTAATCGGGCAGAATGTTCTGCAGCGCCTGGGTGGCAACGCTCATAGAAATGGGCAGATATTGAATTATGGAAAACACAAACAGCAGAAAGGGAATTGCCGAAAGGAAGATGAAAAGCGCCGACTGCCCCGCAATGGCGCTGGCGTTATCTTTTTTGTTTTTTGTTATAATTCTGCCGATTTGCCGCAGGATTTTTTTTGAAATTTGCAAAAGGGGGATTTTTGAATTTCTTGAATTTCTTGTTTTCATGGAAAATAATCCTTGTTTGACGCAATTCTAATTAAAATAATTTTAACTGATTTATTACTATACACTATCGTAATTTTTTTAATTTAAGTTTAATTTGGTTTTTTTGAAGACTGTGCCGTCGTGCGATTTTTAGTGAAAAATGCTACAAAAGCCAAAAACCGACATATCCAAAAAAACCGCCGAAGAAAATGCCGAACGCTACATCTTTGACAAAATGCACGCCCGCAATAACCCTGACTGCGGCAACGATAAGGAGCATTGCCCCGAACAAAACCGCCGTTGCCGCCGAGGGATAATTCCAAAGCCATGCCGCCGCAATGACGGCGGCACTCAGGGCGTGGCGGCTGGGGAAGCTTTTGCCTGCGGTGTTTTTCGGCACCAGTGGCTTGGTCTGCCAAACCTCATATGGCCTGGGGCGGTTCAGGGCGGAACGCAAAAGCGTCCCCAAAAGGAAAACCGCAGCGGGAACAAGCAGGGTTTTGATGAATTTGGGGTTGGCGGCAGCAAGCAAAACCGCCAGCAAAATTATATAGGCGGCGTAAAAGAAAAGCACCGATATTTTTTCGGAAAGGATTAAAAATTGGCGCTGTTGGGGTCGGTTCTCGAACCAACGGCTTATTTTGATGAATTGTTCTCGGCTCATGTTTTGTGTCCTTTATTCGGTAATTAAAAAATTCGAAAAAATTATGCAATCCTCCCGCATTTTTCATGTATAACGCTTATATAATTTTTAACACTAATATTTTTAACACTAATATTTTAACATTAATGGAAGATTACCGCAAATTTTCAGATAATTGCAGTAAATAAGCGGTAAAGGCAAGCTTGGCGGGATTTGCGGCGGCAAGCCCCTTGGCGGCGCTTTGCATGGCGATTTGTATAAAAATCAGAAAAAACGTGAAAAGGTTTGTCATATGTTTTTTTATATGGTACAATATGTGTATAACATAATTGTTATAACTGTATGCAAAATGCATAATGCAAAGATGAAAGCAAAAGGCCTGAGGCTTGTTTTTGCGGCTTTATGCCGCAGATTGTTTTTTAGGATTTAATTTTTTTTGTGGATTTAAGGAAAATATATTAAGAGCCGTGCTTTGCGGCAAAATGCTGCCGCATTGCGGTTTTGCCCAGGGTATAATTTGGAGGATAAAATGAATCTGTTACATTTAAAGTATGCTGTGGAGGTTGCCGCCACCAATTCCATGACCAAGGCGGCAGAAAACCTTTATACGTCTCAGCCCAATTTGAGCCGAGCTATCAAAGGTTTGGAGGATAATTTGGGAATTGTAATTTTCAGAAGAACGCCGAAAGGAATTTATCCCACGCCTCGGGGCGAGGAGTTTTTGGGATATGCCAAAAAGGTTTTGGCTCAGGTAGACGCCATCGAAGCCATGTATCAGTCGGGGCATACCAAGTCACAGCAGTTTTCCATATCTGTCCCCAAGGCTAACTATATTTCCTATGCCTTTTCTCGGTTTATCAAAAATTTGGAGCCTGAGAACGCCACGGAAATTTTTTATCGGGAAACGGATTCCATGCATGCCATAGATAACATCATAAACTCCGAATACAAGCTGGGCATTTTGCGTTATCAGCTGGAGCAGGAGGACAGCTTCAAGGACTTGATTGCGGAAAAAAATCTGGTGTCGGAGCTTTTGTTTGAGTTTAACTATATGCTGCTGCTGAACAAAAAGCATCCGCTGGCGGAAAAAGAAAACATTACCATCGAGGATTTGACGCCGTATGTGGAAATTGCCCATGCCGATCCCTTTGTGCCGTCTCTGCCTTTGGCAACTGTGCGCAAAAATCAGCTGAAGGACGATGTAAATAAGCACATTTACGTTTTTGAAAGGGCGGGGCAGATGGATCTGCTGGCAGACAGCAGCCGCGTTTTCATGTGGGTTTCGCCGGTGCCGCAGTCTTTGCTGGACCGTTACGGTTTGGTACAGCGTTTCTGCAAGGAAAACCGCAGAAAATTCCGAGACGTTTTGGTTTACCAAAAGAATTACCATCTTTCCGATATGGACAAAAGGTTCATCGATTATTTGGTGCAGGTTAAAAGAGAATTGGTTTAGCTTCGACAAAAGGCGCAATTAATCAAAAAAAGATAAAAGGGCGGAGTTTGACGGCTGTTTTCGGCGTCGAACGCCGCTTTCTGCAATTTGCATAAAAACCACGTTGTTTTGGAAATTTATCAAAAAAAACAGCGCTGCCAATTTGTGGAAAATACCCGTGGCAAAAACTGCGCCGTGCCTTGTCTGCCGTGGGTTTAGACTATATCTCCGCCGTTATGCCCGCATTTTATTTTGGTATTTCCAAAAGCCCTTTTTGTATGTTATTCTTATAATACAGTAAGAAACCAAATAAGGCAAAACTCGGTAAAAAATTGCGGAAATTTTTTGCTGCGGCGGCAAAAGGCCGCCGGGCGGTTTATTTATAAGCGTATATGTATCGTATATGTATATAGTATATATAAAAATATCTTGATTTTTGCCGCTGCTGCTTAGGAGGAAAAGACAATGAGTATCAACGCCGATAAAATTATTGCCGTAAGAACAGGAAAAACAGTTTACAAAGACAGAGATACGGTGCTTAAGGTTTTTGATGAAAGCTATACCCAGTCCCATGTGCTTTACGAAGCGCTGAACCAAACTCAGGTGCGGGAGGTTGGCTTGCAGGTGCCGAAGGTTCTGGAGGTAATCAATTTGGACGGCAAATGGGCAATTCGTTCCGAATATGTGGCGGGCAAAACATTGCAGCGTCTGATGGAGGAAAACCCCGAAAAATTTGACGAATACTTCGACCTGTTTCTCGATATTCAGCTGGAAATTTCCTCCAAGGAAACCCGCCTGCTGACCGACCTGAAAGGCGAAATGAACAGAATTATTTTGAACAGCTCTCTGGAAGCGACGGTGCGTTACGAGCTGCACACGCGGCTTATCAATATGCCGAGCCACACCACGGTTTGCCACGGTGATTTCAACCCCTCCAACATCATTATCAGGGAGGACGGCAGCCACAGCATTTTGGACTGGTCCCACGCCACCCAAGGCAATGCGGCGGCGGATATTGCCC
>JAHZFN010000247.1 GCA_019421315.1 Peptococcaceae bacterium
CTCGAACCCTCGACCTCCAGCGTGACAGGCTGGCATTCTAACCAGCTGAACTACTGCGCCGTACATGGTGGGGGATAACGGGATCGAACCGCTGACATCTTGCTTGTAAGGCAAGCGCTCTCCCAGCTGAGCTAATCCCCCGTGTCGCTGACTTTTTTATCTTACCACATTTTGTGGTTTTTGTCAAGCATTTTTTTTGGTTTTTCCAAACCTTTTTTCATATTCGCCTCAGGGACTAAACCGATGTTTCATTCACGCTTCATCCCTGAACGCAAGATTTATTCTACCATAAGACCGTACTGTTGTCAACGGTTTTTTTGCTTTTTTTTCGATTTTTTTCAATCAATTTTTCTTTACAAAAAACTGCCTGCTATATATTGTCATCTATGGTTTTTACGCAAACTGACTTTTTAAACAGAATCTTAATTTTGAACTTTTTTCAGTATGAATTTCTCTTTTTTATATATGACAGAAAAAAATATTTTATTAAAAATCAAATGATTTTCGGGCAAATTTTTCCAACGGGGCATTTTTCGCAGTCAAATTTTTTGGCGGGGCAAGCCTTTCTGCCGTGCCAAATCAGCCAATGGTGAGCATCCGCCCAATCCTCCTTGGGAATAATGGCGCACAAATCTTTTTCCACGGCATCGGGATTTTTACCGCAGGAAAGTCCCATTCTGTGGGAAACCCGAAAAACATGGGTATCAACCGCCAAGGCAGGTTCCTTAAAACCAACGCTCAGAACAACGTTTGCGGTTTTTCTGCCCACTCCCGGCAATTTCACCAGCAAATCCCTGTCTTTGGGAACCTCGCCGCCGTATTGCTCCAGCAAAATTCTCGTCGTTTGATAAATGCTCTTCGCCTTGTTTTTATACAAACCGCAGGTTCTGATGAAATCCTCTATTTCCTCCAAAGAAAGCTGAGCCATTGTTTCAGGAGTGCCGTGATTTTTGAAAAGCTCCGCCGTAATTTTGTTGACCTGGTTATCGTTGGTTTGGGCGGAAAGAATAACCGCCACCAAAAGCTGATACACGCTGTCGAATTTCAGCGCAGGTCCTATTCCTTTGTAGGTTTCCTTTAAAATCGCCAATATTTCCCGCTGATTTTTGCTTTGATTGTTTTCGTTTTCGCAAATCATCATTGCTATATCCCCCTAAAAAATTCTGTCAAACCACTCATTAAACATATAAAAGCAGGAGCAGGAAAACCTGCTCCTTTGCGCTTGCCGTATGACATAAAAAATCGTCAACTTATTAAATTCAACATTTTAAAAATTTTCACATTTTAAAAATCTTCGGGCTTGTTGTTAATCAGCTCCGTATAGTCAACCTCGTCTCCCGAATCCATCAAAACGCACTGCGTATGGGTTTTGCTTTCAATTTGCTCTTTAAACAAATTGCCGTCCTGCATAATAACGGGGAATGTGTTGAAATGGATGGGAACCACAAATTTGCAGCCCAGCCAGCCTGTGGCGATAAGAGCATCAGTGGGACCCATTGTGAAATTGCCGCCGATCGGCAAAAAAGCCATATCAATGGTGTGCTTGCCGATAATACGACCCATGTCGCCGAAAAGCCCTGTATCACCCGCATGATAAAAGCACACACCGTCCAGCCAGAAAAGGAAGCCGCCCGCAATGCCGCAGGGTGTGCCGTCATCCAGGTCAGAGCTGTGCCAAGCCTGAGTAACCTTAACCTTGAAGCCGTCGGGGAACGTGTAGGCGCCGCCCGTATTCATGCCGTGGGTGTCCAAACCTTTGGCGGCAAGCCAGTTTGCCAGTTCGTTGATGGCAACCACCTTGGCGCCTGTCCTTTGGGCAATTTCCACGGTATCCCCCAAATGGTCGCCGTGGGCATGGGTAACCAATATGTAATCAGCCTCAACTTGATCGGCAGAAACTGCGGCATTGGGGTTGCCCGTCAAAAAAGGATCAATCAAAATTCTTTTGCTGCCTTCTACCAAAACGCAAGCATGACCGAGATATTTAATTTTCATGTTTACCACCTCCATACCTTCATGCAACCATTATAACACAGGATTTTTTCAATAACAATAAATTTTCGAAATCCGTTTTTCGAATTTATGCAATTATTTACGCAGCTGCTCCGTTTTTTTGCCGACACCCCATTGAATGGCAAAAAAACGCCACAAAGGCTTGTAAACGGCGGTGAACGCCTTTAAAAACCGTATGTTGAACGATATACATCATTAAAATATTTTCTGTTTTATTAATTATCTTTTCAAGCTCTCAGCCAAAATATCAAGCCGCAGACAATCAACAGCAAAACAAACATCAAAAAAACGCAGGGGTTAAAGAGCAAATAGCAAAACAGCGCCAAAGCCGCCCAGGCAAAAAGCCACCAGGCGTTAGCGCAAAGTTTGACATGACAGCGCCGCCAAAAACCGACGCCGCCTTTTTTGCCGAAGCAGCTTCTGACGCCGCAGTTTTTCCTGCGGCAGTTTTTCATGTTAAAATTAAACATCTTGTCACCTCGCAGTCCGTTTTCTCGGTTGCCGTCCGCATAGACAAAAACCTTCGGCAGACCGCCGTATAATATTTTATGCCGTTTTTGCTTTTGGGTTACAGCCGCAGGCAAAAAAAACCAAGCCTTTAACCGAATATATCAGAATATATCAATCAAAGGCTTGTTTAAATTTTTAAATTAGGCAATTTTGCAAATGTTGCAATTACGGTTTGCCGTCAAAAAATTGTCAGCTGAACACCAAAAGAAATTAAGCTTCGGCGCCAACTGCTTTGCCTGCCAGCAAATCTTCTACCAAACGAACTGCTTCAACGGCATTGTCGGAATAACCGTCTGCGCCGATTTTTTTGGCATATG
>JAHZFN010000248.1 GCA_019421315.1 Peptococcaceae bacterium
ATGAGAATTTTGTTTTCGTTCTTTTGTGATTTCCTCCAGAATTTCCTTATCTTTTTGGCTGAGAGCCGCCTTTTGCAAAAGATCGGGTCGTCTTGCATAGGTTCGCTCCAAACTCTGCCGCCGCCGCCATTTGTTGATTTCGGCATGGTTGCCGTTCAGCAAAACTTCGGGCACCTTCATGCCCTCAAATTCGGGCGGTCTGGTATATTGCGGATATTCCAACAGACCAGCGGTGGAAAAGCTGTCGTCTGCGGCGCTTTCATCCTTGCCCAAAGCCCCCGGCATAAGGCGGATAATGCTGTCCGCCATAATCATTGCGGGCATTTCGCCGCCCGTCAAAACAAAATCGCCGATTGAAAGCACATCCGTTGCCAAGGCATCCTCTACTCTTTGGTCGATTCCCTCATAATGACCGCAGATAAAAATTACCTGCTCAGCCTTTGCCAAATCCTCGGCTGTCTTTTGGTCGAAAACCTTGCCTGCCGGGCTGGTGATAACCACACGGCAGTTTTCCGTCTGCTTAAGATCCCGCACCGCCGCAAAAAGCGGTTCGGGCTTCATAACCATGCCTGCACCGCCGCCGTAAAGCTTTTCGTCTGTCAAGCCTTTTTTCGGTCCTGTGTAATCTCGGATATATTTAATGTTTAAATCAAGTATGCCGCAGTCGCAGGCTCTTTTGACAATAGAATGCTGCAAAGGCGCAAACATCTCCGGAAAAAACGTTACAATATCAATTTTCATAATACCCTCCGGAATTTATAAATCAAGCAAACCGGCAGGTACTTTCACCTGCATTTTGTTATTTTCCAAATCAACACTCATAACGACAGACTTCAAAGCAGGCAGTAAAATCAACCCTTTGTGACTGCCGTCGGGAGTTTTTATGTGATAAACATCGTTGGCTCCCGTCTGCTGAACATCTGTAATCGTCCCCAAAAGCTTATCTTCTTCGTAAACCTGCAAACCGATCAGCTGGAAGCAATAATATTCTCCCTCAGGCAGCTCCTGTAAATCATCTATGTCAATCTGCAAATAAGTATGCAGCAGCTCCTGCACCGTATCCCGATCCTCAATGCCGTCTAGCTGCAAAAGATACAAGCCCTTATGCACTGAACTTTGGGTTATCGTCATATATTTTTTTAATTTCTGCACATATACCTTGGCTCCAACGGCAAAGCGAATATCTTCAAAATCCGTCAGGGACATAACCTTAAGCTGTCCTTTGACGCCGTGGGCACCCATAATTTCGCCTATATCAATCATTCTGTCGGACTTTTTGCCCGCAGTAATTTGCTTGCTCATATCAAACCTCCCGCCAACCTCTAAAACAAATGGGGAGCCAAATGCTCCCCAATGCTGTCAATTAATTAAACAATATCAAGATTTGCCTTTTTGCCCTCTTTGGTTGCGGCAGCTTTTAAAA
>JAHZFN010000249.1 GCA_019421315.1 Peptococcaceae bacterium
CCGCTGTTGCTTTAGGGAAAGCTCAATACAAAATAAATATATTATAATGAAGAAAAAAAATCAAAAAGGGGCGTTTTCAAACGCTAAACTGCCCCGAAAATCAAAGCAATCTGCCGAAACCGCAAAAAAATAATGCAAAAATGCAGATTTCCTATTGACTGCGTTTTCGGATTATGCTACAATGGTAGAATGTTATACTGGGTTAATATCCCATATTATGTTTAAAAATAGACTTTATATAGTCTGTTTTGTATAGTTACTCGTTGTAAACAGGACTTTGTTTTAAGGGGTGAAATTTTTAATGACAAATCCCGTAACCAGAACAGTTCGAGAAAGAAAAAGCTATGCTCGCAACAAGCAAATTCTGGAAATGCCGAACTTAATTGAAGTTCAGCGTCAATCTTATCAGTGGTTTTTGGACGAAGGCATCAGAGAAATTTTCGACGACGTTTTCCCCATCTCTGATTTCACAGGTAGTTTGTCCTTAGAGTTCGTGGGCTATTCCTTGGGAACGCCCAAATATGATATTGAAGAGTGCGAAGACAGAGACTTCAGCTATGCGGCTCCGCTTAAAGTCAACGTTCGCCTGATCAATAAGGAAACCGGCGAGTTAAAAGAACAGGAAGTTTTCATGGGAGAATTCCCTCTCATGACAGACAAAGGCACCTTTATCATCAACGGCGCCAAACGCGTTGTTGTCAGCCAGCTGGTGCGTTCTCCCGGCGCTTATTATCACAAAGAAATTGACGTAAACGGCAACCCTCTTTTCGGTTCAACCTTGATTCCGAACCGCGGCGCTTGGCTGGAATTTGAAAGCGATGCCAACGGCTATGTTTACGTTCGTGTTGACAGAATGCGGAAAATTCCCGCAACCATTTTAATTCGGGCTTTGGGTTATGGCACCAACACCGAAATTTTAGAGTTGTTCGACAACCATCCCGCCATTCAAAATACATTGGAAAAAGACTCCACAGATTCCGTTAATGCGGCTTTGGTGGAAATTTACAAGAGAATGCGTCCCGGCGAACCTCCGACCGTTGAGTCTGCCGGCAATCTTTTGCACGGGTTCTTCTTTGACCCCAAAAGATACGACTTGGGCAATGTGGGACGTTACAAAATTCACAAAAAGCTGCAAAACGGCATAACCACCTTCCAAAACGAAGAAGGCTTGGTTTGGAGCGAAGAGGAACAGGCTTATGTTGAGGGTGAATTGGAAAATCCCCGCATGGCAAAAGCCATGATCCGTCATCTGACCAAATCCGACATTATCGAATTTTTGAGATATTTCCTTGCGGTTATGGACGGCAAGCATGAACCGGACGACATCGACCATCTGGGCAACCGCCGTCTGCGTTCCGTGGGCGAGCTTCTGCAAAACCAGTTCCGTATCGGTTTGGCTCGTATGGAAAGAGTTGTCAAAGAAAGAATGACCATCCAGGACGCCGACGTTGTTACACCTCAGCTTTTGGTGAACATCCGCCCCGTGCAGGCAGCCGTTAAAGAATTTTTCGGTTCTTCTCAGCTGTCCCAGTTCATGGATCAGCACAATCCTCTTTCCGAATTAACTCACAAACGCCGTTTGTCCGCATTGGGACCAGGCGGTTTGTCCAGAGAAAGAGCGGGCTTTGAGGTTCGTGACGTACACTACAGCCACTACGGCAGAATGTGCCCCATCGAAACTCCCGAAGGTCCCAACATCGGTTTGATCGGTTCTCTTTCTTCCTATGCCCGTATCAACAAATACGGCTTTATCGAAACACCGTACAGAAAAGTTATCGACGGCAAGGTTACCGACCAAATTGATTACCTGACTGCCGACGAAGAAGATAAATACGTTATTGCCCAGGCAAACGAGCCTTTGGACGCCGAAGGCTATATTTTGAACAAGCGCCTTAACGTGCGCAACGCCAAAGATATTCGTGTGGGCGATTCCTCCGAAGTCGGCTATATGGAAGTCAGCTCCCAGCAGTTGGTTTCCGTGGCAACGGCTTTGATTCCTTTCTTGGAACACGACGACGCCAACCGTGCTTTGATGGGCGCCAACATGCAGCGTCAGGCAGTTCCCCTTTTGGTAACGGAAGCGCCTTATGTCGGCACAGGCATGGAGATTAAAGCAGGTCTTGATTCCGGTGTCTGCGAAATTGCCGGCATTGACGGTGAAGTTATCCGTGTCTGCGGTGACGAAATTGTCTTAAAAGCCGACAACGGTGACATCGAAAGACACAAGCTTCTCAAATTCAAACGTTCCAACCAAGGCACCTGCATTAACCAAAAGCCTATCGTTCGTTTGGGTCAGAGAATTCAAAAAGGCGATCCCATTGCGGACGGTCCTTCCACCGACCACGGCGAGCTGTCCCTGGGCCGCAACATTTTGGTTGCGTTCATGACTTGGGAGGGTTATAACTACGAAGATGCCGTTCTTTTGAATCAAAGAATGGTTAAAGAAGATTTTTACACCTCCGTACACATTGAAGAATATGAGTGTGATGCCAGAGATACCAAGCTGGGTCCCGAAGAAATCACCCGCGATATTCCCAATGTCAGCGAGGAAATGCTGAAAGACCTGGACGAAAGAGGTATTATTCGTGTCGGTGCCGTTGTTCGTCCCGGCGATATATTAGTCGGCAAGGTTACACCGAAAGGCGAAACCGAGCTGACTGCCGAAGAAAGACTGCTGCGTGCCATCTTCGGTGAAAAAGCCAGAGAAGTACGTGACACATCTTTGCGTGTTCCCCACGGCGAAGCGGGCAAAATCGTTGACGTCCGCCTGTTCAGCGCCGCCGACGGCGACGAGCTTTCCGCAGGCGTTCATCATCTGGTAAGAATTTACATCGCCCAGAAACGTAAAATTTCCGTCGGGGACAAAATGGCGGGCCGCCACGGCAACAAAGGGGTTGTTTCCCGCATTATGCCGGAAGAAGATATGCCTTATCTGCCCGACGGCACACCCGTTGACATCGTTCTGAATCCTTTGGGCGTACCTTCCCGTATGAACATCGGTCAGATTCTGGAAACCCACCTGGGCATGGCAGCCAAAAAACTGGGCATTCGTGTGGCAACTCCCGTTTTCGACGGCGCCAACGACGACGACATCGCCCAAACACTGAAAGAAGCCGGTATGCGCCCCGATGCCAAAACCATCCTCTACGACGGACGCACGGGCGAACCCTTTGACAATCCCATCACAGTGGGCTATATGTACTATCTCAAACTACACCACTTGGTTGATGATAAAATCCACGCTCGTTCCACAGGTCCTTACTCCCTGGTTACCCAGCAGCCTCTGGGCGGTAAAGCTCAGTTCGGCGGTCAGCGTTTCGGGGAAATGGAAGTTTGGGCTTTGGAAGCCTACGGCGCCGCCTACACTTTGCAGGAAATCATTACCGTCAAATCCGACGATATTACGGGACGTGTTAAAACCTACGAAGCAATCGTCAAAGGCGAAAACGTTCCCGAACCGGGTATCCCCGAATCCTTCAAGGTTCTTATCCGAGAATTGCAGAGCTTGTGTCTGGACATCAACATTCTTGACCAGGAAAACAACGTTGTGGAAATCAAAGAGGACGACGATGACGTTGCCGAAACCGCCAAAGAGCTTGATTTTGTGGATTTAGGTCTGCCGAACACCAACGTTCCCGCTCCCGAACCGAGCGACGGCGGCGATGATGAAATTGAGGACGATGATTACGACGACGAACCCGATTTGTCCGACGAGCTTGACGATATTGAATTAAATGAAGATATGATTGCTGAATTCAAGGTGGATAATGTCCTTGATGACGATGATGACGATGATATTATTTCCAATATCATTGATATGGATGATTACGATATATAGAGTAACCGAAAATTAGATTTTTTGGTATTTTCGGAAGGAGGCAATCTCTTTGCTGGATGTTAGTAAATTTGACCGTATGAAGATCAGCTTGGCTTCACCGGAAAAAATTCTGGAATGGTCCCACGGCGAAGTTAAAAAGCCGGAAACCATCAATTACAGAACATTGAAACCCGAAAGGGACGGTTTGTTCTGCGAAAGAATTTTCGGACCGAGCAAAGACTGGGAATGTCATTGCGGTAAATATAAAAGAATTCGTTATAAAGGCGTTATTTGCGACCGCTGCGGCGTTGAAGTAACCCGTTCCAAGGTTCGCCGCGAACGTTTGGGACACATTGCTTTGGCGGCTCCCGTCAGCCATATCTGGTATTTCAAAGGTATCCCCAGCCGTATGGGTCTGCTTTTGAACATTTCCCCCAGAGTTTTGGAAAAGGTTCTGTACTTTGTTTCCTACATTGTAACGGACCCCAAAGACAGCGGTTTGGAATACAAACAAATTCTGACCGAAAACGAATACCGTGAGGCCAGAGAACAATACGGCGCAGACGGCTTTGAAGCCGGCATGGGCGCCGAAAGCGTTAAAAAAATGCTGCAGGACATCGACTTGCAGAAGCTGGAAGCCGAACTGAGAGAAGAACTGAAAATCGCCAGCGGTCAAAGACGGGTTAAGGCTATCCGCCGTTTGGAAGTTGTCGAAGCTTTTGTGCAGTCCGGCAACCGCCCCGAATGGATGATTCTGGACGTTGTTCCTGTTATTCCCCCCGAACTGCGTCCCATGGTACAGTTGGACGGCGGCCGTTTTGCCACCTCCGACTTGAACGATTTGTACAGACGTGTTATCAACCGTAACAACCGTCTGCGCCGCCTGCTTGATTTGGGCGCACCGGACATCATTGTCCGCAACGAAAAACGTATGCTTCAGGAAGCCGTTGACGCCCTGATTGACAACGGCCGCCGCGGCCGCCC
>JAHZFN010000250.1 GCA_019421315.1 Peptococcaceae bacterium
GGGCGTTTTCAATGACGAGAATTATAAAATCCTTTCCTATCTGCACGAAATGGAAATGGCATTGGGAGCCGCTGATATTATCATCAGCCGTTCGGGAGCCAGCTTTTTAGCGGAAATTATGGCTGTCGGACGGTGCAGCGTTTTGGTGCCGTATCCCTACGCCACAGGCAACCACCAGGAGGCAAACGCCGTATCTCTGGTGAACCGCAATGCTGCCCGTATGATTCTTGACAAGGATTTGAACAAGGATAGTCTGTGGTCAGTTTTGAACCCTCTTTTGCAAAACAAGGATGAGGTTGCGGAAATGGCGAAAAACTGCTATGAAATGGGTCGCCGAGACGCCGTTGACAATATTTTGCGGCAGGCGGAAGAAGTAATGAAAAACAAAGCGCAGTAAAGCTTTGGCTTTGCTGCGGCGTGTATAAAAAATAAGTTTGACTTTAGGAGGAATTTCCTTTGCGAAATATAGCAAAACATATTCATTTTGTGGGAATCGGCGGCATAGGCATGAGCGGTCTTGCCAGAATTTTGCTGGGCTTTAATGTCAAGGTTTCCGGTTCTGACGTTATGGAATCCAAGATGGTAAAAGAGTTGATGGAATGCGGCGCCGAGGTTTACATAGGACACAGAGCCGAAAATTTGACAGACGATGTCGATATGTTGGTTTACTCCTCTGTAATCAAAGAAAACAACCCTGAGTATATGGAGGCGGAACGCCGCGGTATCAGAATTATTCCGCGTGCCAAGCTTTTGGCGATGATGATGGAGCAATGCACGGGAATTGCCGTTGCGGGTGCCCACGGCAAAACCACCACAACGGGTATGCTGGGTACTGTGTTCAGAGAATGCGGCAAGGAGCCTTCCATTATTATCGGCGGCTATCTGCCAAACATCGGCGCCAACGCCTGCTGGGGCAAAGGCGAATATTTGATTGCCGAGGCTGACGAAAGCGATGGGTCTTTTTTGCTGCTGCCGCCCAAATATGTTATTGTAACCAATATCGAAAACGACCATTTGGATTATTACGGCACTATGGAAAATTTGATCGGCTGTTTTGACAAATTTATTCATCAAATTCCCGCCGACGGCAAGGCTTTTTTGAATATCGACAGCCCCATCGTCAAGGATATTGCGGAAAAAGGCGGCGGAGATTTTGTAACTTATTCTTTGGAAAACACAAACGCCGACTATATGGCGCAGGATATTAAATACGATTCCGAAGGCACAACCTCTAAAGTTTATTTTAAAGGCGAGCTTTTGGGTGAAATGCGGCTTTTTGTTCCCGGATCTTACAATGTGTCCAACGCTTTGGCAACCTTTGCCGTGGCGCATACCTTGGGTATGGAGTCTGCCGAAATTATCGACGGTTTGAAAGAATTTCACAGCACAGGCCGCAGATTTGAATTTTTAGCAAGCAACAAAGCCAAGGATATTGTGCTTTACGACGATTATGCTCACCACCCGACGGAAATCAAGTCGGTAATCGGCGCCGCCAAAAAATTAGGTTATAAAAGGGTTGTGGCTGTGTTCCAGCCGCACCGTTACAGCCGCACCAGAATTTTGAAGGATCAGTTTGCGCAGTGCTTTGATGAAGCGGATGTTTTGATTTTAAACGAAATTTATTCGGCTTTTGAAACTCCCATTTTGGGCGTGGATGCCAATATGCTGATTGAAGCCATCAAAGAACGTGGCAGAGATGTTGTTTATTACGGCAAAGAAGCGGAAGATGTAATCAGAATTTTGGACGAGGTTACAGAAAGCGGCGATTTGATTTTGATTATGGGCGCAGGCAACATTCGCCGCAAAATCGGCGATCCCTATGCCAAAATTTTGGCGGCAAAATAAGAAAAATGCTAGAAAAATGCTATATGAAAAATAATGGGTTATAAAAACTCAGAGGAGATAAATTGATGGAATTTTTTTCAACTCAAAGGTTTAAGGATTTCATAAAAAGCTTCAAAGGCAGTCTGTTGCTTGCAGAGCCTATGCTTAACCATACATCATGGAAAATCGGCGGTCCCGCCGATTGTCTGGCTGTCCCCAAAACCGTTGGAGATATTGTTAAGGTGTTGGTTTTCTGCCGTGAAAACGATGTACCCTTGACAATAATCGGCAGAGGCACCAATCTTTTGGTGTCCGATGACGGCATAGAGGGCATCGTTATGCAGATAGCCGATAATTTTAACAAAATAGTTTGGCTTAATTCCACCGAGGTTCGGGCGGAAGCAGGCTGTTTGTTGGCGGCTTTGTCCAGAGACGCCGCCAAGAATAACTGCACCGGTCTGGAATGGGCGTGCGGCATTCCGGGCAATGTGGGTGGCGCCGTTATGATGAACGCAGGCGCATACGGCAGCAATATCAGCAACTATATTACGGAAATCGAGATTGTGGAATTGAACGAAAAAGGCGAGCCCGAATTTAAGGTTTTGACGAAAGCGTCTTTGAATTTTTCCTACCGCCACAGCGGTATAACTGCAAACCAGGTTGTGGTGGGGTTGAATTTGCTTTTGGAACCGGGCGACAGAGAAAAGTCCGAAAGGCAAATGCGGGAGCTTTTGCAGACAAGAGCCACCAAACAGCCTTTGGAATATCCCTCTGCCGGCAGTGTTTTCAAAAACCCGCCCAATGACCACGCAGGTCGCCTGGTGGAAGTATCCGGCTGCCGAGGCATGAGAATAGGCGGCGCCGAGGTTTCGGAAAAACACGGCAATTTTATTGTGAACAGAGGCGGCGCCACGGCGGCCGATGTTTTGGCGTTGATTGAAAAGGTACAGCAAATCGTCTTTGAAAAAAACGGTGTGCATTTGGAAACCGAGGTTAGAAAAATCGGCAGATTTTAATAATTTCTGCCGTTTTTTTTGCAATCTATAAGTTTGGAATTTAATTGAAAGGGAGGGTGCAAATGGGACAGGTTGTATCAATGTCTGACCATAAAAAGAAAAAAAAACGCCGTATCGGTTTTCGCAAAATGCGGTGGATTTTGCTTTTTTTGGTTTGCGCTTTGATAGGGTTCGGCATTTCGCAGGCTCCTCTTTTTAATGTGAAAAATATTGATGTCAGCGGTAATGAAAATGTTGATTCTTCTGTTATCATCGGGCTTTCGGGCGTTAAAGAAAATCAGCCCATAGGCAGTGTCCGCACCGGCAGAGCGGAAACGATGATCGAAACAAATCCTTGGGTGAAAAGCGCCGTTGTCAAGCGGCGGTTTCCCAATACGATTGTGATAGAGGTTGTGGAACGAACTCCCGTTGCGGCGGTGGCGGCAGGCAACGGAGTTTTGATTGTCGATGAAGAGGGCAGTGTTTTGGCAAAGCAGGAGCTTTTTGACGGTTTGCCGTATATGCTGATTATCGGGGTGGACGACCTGACAGAGGAGCAATCGGACGAACAGGAGGCGCAGGAGCAAGGTGCGGACAAGGCGGCGGATGACGATGCCGACAAAAAGAGCACTGATGAAAATTCGCAGACAGGCAGTTCGGATAACCCCAATTCGAATAAGAAAAACGCCGATAATCCAAATTCGGATAATCAAAATTCAGATACAGAAAGTACGGATAACGAAAATCAATATGACAATTTGGACGGAAACAGCAGCGCAGGCGGTGATGAAAACGCAGCAGATAATTCAAATTCATCTTCCGATAAAACCGAGGCGGCGGCGAGCCGCGACAGCGAGGCGGAACAGGCTGACAGCAAGGCCTATGCTGCAGTCAAAGGCTATGACGATATTGTTTGCGGCGAAAAATTGAAATCGGCAAAACTCAGCTCAGGCTTGCAGATTGCAGGCTCGATGACGGCGGAGGAAATGGCGGTTGTAACGCAAATTAACGTTTTGGATGCCCAAAATATCATTATAGACACTGTTTATGGTATAAAAATTTACTTTGGGGACGAAAATGATATTGAGAGCAAATTTGATGTGGTAAACACCGTTTTGACCGACGAAAAGCAAAAAGGACATATTACAAAAATTAATTATATTGATGTTTCGGTGCCTTCGCACCCCGCTTTAAAATATAATAATTAGAAAAAATTTCAAAAAATAATAAATTCTTGCAGGACTTTTATATAAAAAGTAGAAGTGTATTAGAATAGAATAACTATAATTATGTAAATAACAGTGAAAAATTTAAATATGTATAAAATTTTGAAATAAGATAGAATAAACCATCAGAAAGGGGTTTACGTTAATATGGTACAAATTGAAGAAGTGAACAACAGCACATTTGCCAAGATTAAAGTTGTCGGTGTCGGCGGCGGCGGCAATAATGCTGTGAACAGAATGATCAACAGCGACCTGACAGGCGTTGACTTTATTGTAGTTAATACAGACCACCAGGCTTTGGAAGGTTCCAAAGCAAACAATAAAATTCAAATCGGCGCAAAACTGACCAGAGGTTTGGGCGCAGGCGCCGACCCCGAAGTTGGCAGAAAAGCCGCCGAAGAAAGCCGCGAAGATCTGCGTGCTATTTTGGAAGGCGCCGACATGGTGTTCATCACCGCCGGAATGGGCGGCGGCACAGGAACGGGCGCTGCTCCCGTGGTTGCGGAAATTGCCAAGGAATTGGGTGCTTTGACAGTGGGCGTTGTAACCAAGCCTTTCACTTTTGAAGGCCGCCGCCGTGCTCAGCAGGCGGAAATAGGCATTACCGATTTGAAAGACAGAGTGGACGCCATTATCACAATTCCCAATGATAAGATTTTGCAGATTATCGACAAAAAAACTCCGATGAACGAAGCTTTTTCTTATGCCGATGATGTTCTGCACCAGGGTGTTCAGGGCATTTCCGATTTGATTTCCAAGCCAGCTTTCATCAATCTTGACTTTGCGGATGTTAAAACCATTATGCAGGACGCAGGCTCCACAATGATGGGTATCGGTACAGCCTCCGGTGAAACCAGAGCTTTGGACGCCGCCAAACTGGCTATTTCCAGCAAACTTTTGGAAACCAGTATCCAAGGCGCCAAAGGCATTTTGTTCAATATCACAGGCGGCGAATCCATGAGCATGATGGAAATCAACGAAGCCTCCGAATTTATCTACAATGTTGCCGACCCCGATGCAACAGTTATTATGGGTGCAGGTTATGATGCGGAAATGGGCGACAGCCTGCGTATCACCATCATTGCCACAGGCTTTGACGGCAAAAACGGCATTGCTTCTCCTTTCCAAGGCTCCAACGCCGCTCCCAAGCAGGATGCTCCTCAACAGCAGACTCAGCAGGGTCTTAATACTATTTTCGGTCAGTCCCAGCAGCCTGTTACACCTACAATGCCTACATTCGGCTTCTCCGGCAGCAACAGTGCTCCGCAACCGCCGCAGGCTCCTTCTTTCAAAGCTCCCAGCTTTGACGATGTGGAAGTTCCCGCTTTTATGCGCAGAAAATAAAATTAATTAAGTAAACCATAAATTAGAATATAAACCGATTGAGAAAATTGCGGTACAATGCCCTGTTTTTCAATCGGTTTTTTTTTGTGTATAAAAAGATAATGTCTTTTAAAATGTTCTGTTATAGTTGCTGATGGATTGATTGGGGAAAATAAATAATATAATTAAAATAATATAATTAAATATAATAATGTAGGTTTGTCAATGGTGCGTTACAATTTACCAATATTTTATATTTAATTAACAGTTTGTTAATGCAATGAATTTTAAGGCGTGTGAAAATTGCAACAGCTACTGTTTATTGCTTGAAATTTATGCTATAATAGAAAATGAGGTGAGGATTATGAAGGTAACAATGAAATTTACTCAGGTGAAGATGGAAGATTATATCAAGAATTTTTGCTTCCGAGATAAATTTTTGGTTTATTGCAAAGACTGCATAAATTACAACAATAATTATTCTTGTCCGGGCTTTGATTTTGATCCTGACGAATATTTGAACAAATATAATTATCTGTATTTGATAGGAACTAAGGTTGTTCTTAATCAGGAAGAAGTTGCCGAATTCGGCGAAGACGATATTGTTGATAAATTTGTTTACGGCAGAAACATTGTGAAATCCGTCCGCAAAACGCTGGACGCCAAGCTTTTGAAGATGGAGGGAATTTTTCCTTTGACAAGGGCGTTTTTTGCAGGTTCCTGCACCGACTGTGCCGAATGCGAAAGAATGCACGGCAACCCTTGCCCCGATATCGGAAGAGTGCGCTATTCTTTGGAGGCTTTCGGTTTTGATATGAGTCTGACCGCCAAAGAGCTTTTGGATCTCGATATTATTTGGGCGGACGACTATCTGCCGGAATATTATACTCTCGTCAGCGGTTTGGCAACGGTTGACGAAATTCCGGGTTTCAACAAGCTGTTTATTAATTTATAAAAAACAATATTATAATACTTAAAAAACTAAAGGAGTTGTACAAAATGTTAAAAGGTAATGCCATTATTGCTCAGTCCGGCGGACCGACAGCGGTTATCAATAACAGCGTTTGCGGTGTTGTGCAGACTTGGCTCAATAATACTGAAGCTCCCGGCAAAATTTTTGCGGCTTTGCATGGCATCAAGGGCTTTTTGGAAGAGGATATGATAGACTTGGCGGAGCAGAACCCTGCGGTTATCGAAGGTCTGCGCTATACTCCCAGCGCCGGTATTTATTCCTGTCGCTACAAAGTTACAGAAGAAGATTACGAAAAATTGGTTGCCATTTGCCAAAAATATAATATCAGATATTTCTTTTATAACGGCGGCAATGATTCTATGGATACCGCCCACAAAATGTATTTGGCAGCCTGCAAGCATAATTACGAAATGCGGGTAATCGGCGTGCCGAAAACCGTAGATAACGATTTGCCATTCACAGACCATTGCCCCGGTTTTGGTTCTGCTGCCAAATATCTGGCGGCAACCGTTATGGAAACAGGTCTTGATTTAAGCTCCGTTTCCACCAAAAACAAGGTTTGTATTGTGGAAGCCATGGGCAGAAACGCAGGCTGGCTGACTGCGGCCGGCGCCCTTGCCAAAAGAAACCCCGATGATGCTCCTCATTTGATTTATCTGCCCGAGGTTCCTTTCTCCGTTGATAAATTCGTGGCTGATGTTAAGGCGGTTTACGACCGTTTGGGCTATTGCTTTGTTGTTGCTTCCGAGGGCATTGTGGATGCCGACGGCAACTATATTGCCGCAGGCGGCACTGTGGACGCTTTCGGTCATGCGCAGCTTTCGGGCGCAGGCGAAACCCTGAAACGCATTGTCGAAGAAAAGCTGGGTATCAAGGCTCGCTGTAACACATTGGGTACAGCTCAGCGCTCTGCTATGCATTACGCCTCTTTGACGGACGCCAACGAAGCCTATGAATCGGGCAAAAAAGCCGTTGAATTGGCATTGGCAGGCAAAACAGGCGTTATGGTCAGCCTGGTGCGTGCAGAGGGCGACGATTATGTTTGCACAACGGGCGAAGTTCCCCTGGGCAACGTTGCCAACGTGGAAAAGAAGGTTCCTTTGGAATGGATTAACGAAGAACACAATTACGTTACCGAAGATTTCATCAAATATGCCCGTCCTTTGATTGAGGGCGAAGTTCAGGTTCCCACAGAAGGCGGCTTGCCGGCATACGTTCATATTGACGAAACCAAAGGCAGAATTAAATAAAAAATATCATATTTATAAAATAAGCATTTATAAAATAAGGAGAATAAATTATGGCTGAAAATAAAAACCCCATTGTAACATTTGAAATGGAAAACGGCGATATTTTTAAAGCGGAGCTTTTGCCCGAATATGCCCCCAACACAGTAAACAGCTTCATTGATTTGATTAACAAAGGCTTTTACGACGGTATTATTTTCCACCGTGTAATTCCCGGTTTTGTTATTCAGGGCGGCGACCCGCAGGGTATCGGTATCGGCGGTCCCGGTTATGCCATCAAAGGCGAATTTGCGCAAAACGGTTTTCCGCAGAACACCTTGAAGCATGATGCAGGTGTGCTTTCCATGGCAAGAGCCATGTCTCCCAACAGCGGCGGCAGTCAGTTCTTTGTTTGCGATGACAATGCATACTTTTTGGACGGCGCTTATGCGGGCTTTGGCAGAGTGATCGAGGGCATGGAGGTTGTTCATGCTATTGCCAATGTTCCCAGAGACGGCGCCGACAAACCCTTTGAAGACCAAAAAATGAAAAAAGTTACGGTTGAAACCTTTGGTGTGGAATATCCCGAACCGGAAAAACTGTAAGCTTATATAATATTTGTTTACCGTAATAGGCAGAAATTAATTCTATATAAAAAGGGCGGCTGATTTTCAGCCGCCCGTTTTTGCGTTTTTTAGCAGAATACATTATTCGATATTTGATTATTTTTTTTGCTAAATTGCCGTGAAAGTTTGCGGTCAAATTCTGTTTTTGTTGCTTTGGTTTTGTTATTCCAAGCGTGCAGGAACAAAAAAAGACTTGTTGAAAAATCAACAAGTCTTTTGGCAGGGGCAGTAGGACTTGAACCCACAACCAATGGTTTTGGAGACCACTACTCTACCAATTGAGCCATACCCCTATGAGCAATATCTAGTATACCGAAAAACAGTAATAAAGTCAATGGTTTATATGAAATTTTTTTGCTATTAAATCGGCAATATTAAAATAATAAGGTGATTAAAATTGCAATTAAAATTGCAAATGCGGTGTCAGGCAAAATTGATTCTTAAAAAATCCCGTTTCGTCCCTTGCAAAAAGAGCATTTCATTGCTATAATATTGACTTTTGGTATGTATTTTGTTAAGATTGAAAAGGTGTTAAAAAATGTGAAAATCGGAGAGGAGGTGTTTGTATGAGCTGGTATTTTAACGCAATAACCAACTATGTAAATTTTAAAGGCCGTGAACGCCGACGGGCATATTGGATGTTTGTTTTGGTCAATGTTATCATTAGTATCGTGATTTCCTGCATTGATGTTATTTTTATCGGCATTGACGACGGCTTTTTTCAAAACGGTGTTTTGTCGACGATTTACAGCATTTTTATCTTTTTGCCTTTTTTGTCGCTGACTGTGCGCCGTCTGCACGATACAGGCCGCTGCGGCTGGTGGGTTTTGCTTGAGTTTATTCCCATTGTCGGTTGGATTATTATTTTGGTATTCTTGTGCACAGACAGTTACGGCGGCGAAAATCAATATGGTCCTTGCCCCAAACAAAGAAACGACGAAGAATATTACTACAACCAATATATACAGGATGCGGAGAACAGCCCCGACAGCAACGACGATAATTAATATTCTAATTATTTTTGGGGGTCTTTGACTGCGGTTTAAGGATCGGCATAATTATTGTGTGATAAA
The DNA here is from genome assembly GCA_019421315.1 of Peptococcaceae bacterium. Lineage (GTDB taxonomy): Bacteria > Bacillota > Dehalobacteriia > UBA4068 > UBA4997 > JAHZFN01. The sequence goes on from JAHZFN010000250.1 coordinate 9,267, forward strand.
ACAATGATACAGCGGTGTTGCGGCAATGTTGTCGATTTGTTGTAATTATGTTAAAGGCGTTTTCTGCCGCAATGCTAATTTGTTTTAAAACATTATTTTAAACATTAATTATATTTTGAAATTGCGTTTTAAGGATTGATGATACAGAGCTCTATATGCTTTGTATGCTATCTTTTGGAATTGATTGAATTGTTTCATATTAAAAAGGGATTGTAAAGGAAACGACAGGCGGAAATACCTCTGTCGTAGTAATGGAGATTGAATTATGACAGAACAAAAATTAAAAGAAAAGTACGGATTGATTACTGCTATCGCCATGGTTATCGGTATCGTAGTAGGCAGCGGTGTGTTTTTTAAGGCAGAAAAAGTGCTGACTGCCACAGGCGGCGATATGAAAATCGGTATTTTGGCTTGGGTTTTAGGCGGTTTGAATATGGTTATCTGCGCCTACACCTTTGCCGTTATGGCGTCGGAATATGTTTATGTCAACGGCTTGGTTGATTATGCCGAGGCAACTGTCGGCAAAAAATATGCTTATGCCATAGGCTGGTTTGCGGCGATTATTTATTATCCCACCTTGACGTCTGTTTTGGCGTGGGTTTCGGCGCGCTATATCTGCGTTTTGCTGGGATGGTCCATTGTCGGCAGTGAGGCTATGATTTTGGCGGGTTTTTTGCTGGTCACCAGCTTTGCCGTCAACACTCTGTCCCCCGTTTTGGCAGGGAAATTCCAGGTTACGACAACCGTTATCAAGCTTATTCCTTTGCTGTTGATGGGTATTGTCGGCGTTATTGTCGGTTTGAGCAACGGCATGACCGTCAGCAATTTTTCGGGCGCAGTTTACGAAGTGAACAAAGGCAGCGCTTTGTTTATCGGCGTTTGTGCCACGGCTTTTGCTTACGAAGGCTGGATTATTGCCACAAGCATTAACTCTGAAATCAAAAACGCCAAGAAAAATTTGCCCAGAGCTTTGGTTTTCGGCACTCTTGTCATCATGCTGATTTACATTGTTTATTATGTTGGCTTGACGGGTGCTGTGGAAAATGCTCAGCTGATGGAAAACGGTGAAGCAGGCGTTATGGTTGCTTTTACCAATATGTTCACTCAGGTCGGCGGTGTTTTGCTGATGGTTTTCGTCATCATTTCCTGCCTGGGAACCTTGAACGGTTTGATGTTGGGATGCTGCCGCGGATTTTATTCTTTGGCAGCCAGAGATTTGGGACCGAAGCCCCATTGTCTGAAATCCGTTGACCCCAAAACCAACATGCCCGCCAATGCCGCAATCTGCGGTGTTCTGCTCTGTGCATTTTGGCTGTTGTATTTTTACGGCGCCAATTTGGCGGAAACTCCTTGGTTCGGACCTTTTTCCTTTGATTCTTCGGAATTGCCTATAATCACGCTGTATTTACTGTATATTCCAATTTTTATTATGTTTATGAGAAAATGCAAAAACTTATCGGCTTTCAAAAGATTTGTTATGCCGACTTTGGCAATTTGCAGCAGCTTGTTTATGGTAACGGCTTGCTGCATATCCCATGGCATGACCAATGTGTATTATTTGATTGTTTTTGCCGTGGTAACAATTATAGGCTTTATTGTTTATAGTAAAAATGCCGGCAAAGAGCAGAATTAGATTATAACATAAATTATTAAGCATAAGCTCCGCAGTATTAAACTGCGGAGCTTTTTGCCAACAAAAACCCCATAAACAAAATGAGAAATTTGTTTATGGGGTTAATTTTTATTATTTGTGATAAAGTTTTTTTGTTTCGTATTGCGGTTCGCAGGTGAGGTTGATACCCAAGCTCTTGAAAAGCTTTTCGTCAACGTGGGAAAGCATTACCGAAGAATGAGCTTCGCAGTTCTTGAGCTTTGGCAACTGTTCCATCGCCAGGGCTGCGGTGGGGTTGGTTGCGGCGCAGATGGAAAGAGCCAGCAGGAGTTCGTCTGTGTGCAGTCTGGGGTTTTTGGAACCCAAATGATTGAGCTTCAAATTCTGAATGGGTTCGATGATGATGGGGGAAATAAGATGAATTTCATCTTGAATTCTGCCAAGGTATTTTAAAGCGTTTATCAGCAAAGCGGCGCAGGGACCGAATAAATCGGAGGTCTTGCCGGTGATGATTTTGCCGTCGGGCATTTCCATGGCGGCGGCAGGTTCTCCTGTGGTTTCTGCTTTTTCCAAGGCATATTTAACAACGGGGCGATCCTTAATAGTCAGTTCCGCTTGTTTCATCAAAAGCTCGATTTTGTAAACCACTTCTTTGTCGCAAAGACCTTGCTTGTAGTCGCCCAAGGCTTTGTAATAGCGGCGGATAATTTCGTTATTGGCTGCTTCTTTGGTGGCTTCGTCGTCGATAATGCAGTTGCCCGCCATGTTTACGCCCATATCGGTGGGGCTTTTGTAGGGAGAACTGCCGTAAATATTTTCAAAAATCGCATTGAGAACGGGGAAGATTTCCACGTCGCGGTTATAGTTGATGGTGGTTTTGCCGTAAGCCTCCAGATGGAACGGGTCGATCATGTTGACGTCGTTCAAGTCAGCGGTTGCCGCTTCGTAAGCGATATTTACGGGGTGGCGCAAAGGCAGGTTCCAGATGGGGAACGTTTCAAATTTGGCGTAGCCTGCGTCGATACCTCTTTTGTGGTCGTGATAAAGCTGGGAAAGACAGGTTGCCATTTTGCCGCTGCCCGGTCCGGGCGCTGTAACCACAATCAGGGAGCGTTCAGTTTGAATATATTCATTTTTGCCGTAGCCTTCGTCGCTGACAATCAGCGGAATGTTGGCCGGGTAGCCCTCAATTTCGTAATGTCTGTAAACCTTAACGCCCAGCGCTTCCAAACGTTTTTGAAAAGCCTCCGCCGAGGGTTGTCCTTTGAATTGGGTCATCACAACGCTGCCCACATACAAACCTTTGCCTCGGAAAGCGTCAATCAAACGCAAAACGTCCAAATCATATGTAATGCCCAAGTCACCGCGTACTTTGTTTTTTTCAATATCGTTGGCGTTGATGGCAATGACAATTTCTGCGTGTTCCTTAAGCTGAAGCAGCATATTGATTTTGCTGTCCGGCTTAAAGCCCGGCAAAACTCTGGCGGCGTGGTAGTCGTCAAAAAGCTTGCCGCCGAATTCCAGATAAAGCTTGCCGCCGAATT
>JAHZFN010000026.1 GCA_019421315.1 Peptococcaceae bacterium
TTGAATACTGTTTTCATTTAAACGAGTAAAATTTTTAGCTAATGCTCTCATTAAGCTTCTTTTTGCCGTATCAAAATCTACCGTAGGGGATACACAAATACCTTTTAAACTATCCTGTTTAAATTTAATATCTACGTAAGGTATTAAAATGCCATTTTTAACAAAGAAGTTTTGTTTATCATAAATAGCCGAAAATATATCTTTGCTTTCTTTTCTGTGCAAATCCATAGCTATTCTAAATTCTTTTTCAAGTTGAAAACATTCTTTTTTAAAAAATATGCCCAATAACATTACAATATCCACAAGTTTTGAGACAATAATACGGCTATAATTATTCGGTTGAAAGCGAGCATATAAATCCCAAAATTCTTTATATACCTTTTTCAAAATATTTATTTGCTTTTTTTTCGTGTATACTATTTCACCTTTAAATATCGGAGGTGTTCCAGCCTCTATGCATCTAACCTGAGGGGATATTATAGATTCTTCGGCATCAAAACATAAATTGTACCCCAAAATACTATCACCTTTGGTATAATAATTCCACAATCCTAAATTATCTCTATCTTTTGAAAAAGAACATTGATAAACATAAAATCCGTCGGGATGTAAATTGTTTTTTCGTTCTTGACATTTTTTAATAAAACATTTTTGAAAACAATCTTCGTTTTCAGATATTTCTTCCACATAGTCTATGCAAAGGTCTAGCACATAAATACCTTCACTATAATCATTGAGATAATTACGATCTGTAAATCTTAAAGTACAGTTTTCTATAATACCATTAATACCATATGGCGAAGTGTAATGATATATACATCCCTTATAATTCGGAATATATTTGTTTATATTATTTATAATTTCATTCTCTAAATCACATAAAAGTGGTGCCAATGGCGATACCATATTATCCATAATTTTCATTTTCTCCCAATTATTTTGTTCATAACAATGCGTCAAGATACTTAATATATTATACCATCTCACCCTATAAAAAAACAAGGCACTCTTTTAAAGAGTGCCTTTTATGTTTTAACCGCCTCGAATTCGACACTGTTAATTGGTTTTACCCAACCTTAACAACAGGCACCCCGTCGTAATCGATAACGATTTTGTCATCCCTCAAATCCTGCAATTTAATGTAATTGTAGCCGTCTTTCTCGATCGCATTAACCTGCTTTGTTACGCCGTTCAGCTTAATCTTAATCTGCTTTTCCACTTCAACTCCACCGCCTCTCAGTTTGTTTTTGAAAATCTGCCACTTGGTAACATCCTCAACAAAAGGTGCGGGGCAATTCTTCCCCGTAACGTCGTAATGCCGCAAAACATGGTTTGTATCAATGCCGTATTTTTTCATAAGACTTTTTACCAGCTCCGCCGCCCTGTCTTCGGTTTCGGTTTTAAAGTAATACTTACCCCCGCCGCTTTTTCTACTGCACAACTCAATACCGATGGCGTTGTCGTTGCGGCAATCGGGATGCCTGTATCTTTTCGCCCCGCAGTGAAACGCCGTGTCGCTCTCCTTAACGCTCTGCCAAACTTCATTTTCGTCAACAAAATAATGGGCAGAAGCCTGCAAATTTTTGTTGCCCCTGAAATAATTAGCATTACCAAACGCTGTATCGCCATTATTCGCAGTGTAGTGAATAACGATATATTTAATACCGCCTGCCCTGCCTTTTTTGTAGTTGCCTGCCGCCGCCTGCATAAAATTCATATTATCACCTGCTTTCAAAAAAAATTAAAAAAAAATCTGCAAAAAGCCCTTACTTCATATGCCAGTTTAGCAGGCATTTTCCCAACATTGATTTTGTCCAAATGCTGGCCGAACTGAGTGTTTCCGTTAAAGACCATTTTGCTAATCCTAACAAAATGGTCTTTAACGGCTATTTTCATTTCAACTTGATTTCGGGCATTGCTTTTTCAAGTTTATTTCCTGCAAGCGTTAGCAAACTCTTTCTGAAATTTAACACGCTGTGCGGGGCTGTATTTCATGCGTTCACTGCGTGCCTTTGTCCAGAAATTTTTGTTGCTTTTCGGCACACCGCACTCAACAAAAGTACCGCCGCCGCTGAGTGCAACACGTGCGTTGTTGTCAAACACATCACAGGCAACGCCAAGGGTTGGCTTTTTGCCGCCGCAGCCGTCAATATCCGTTCTTTTTGCGATTGCCAAAATCTGTGCTTTGTAATTCATGTAATAGTTAGTCATTTTAAAATACCTCGCTTTCATTTTTTAACTTCTTCAATTATTCAACTTCAGGCAAGCCTGCAACGCTGGTCAAAATACTAAGTACACCTGCCAACACGCTTGCCGAAGCCACCGTTACCCAATCAACATCACTGATAACAAGTGTCGTGCCGATGAGCGCCACAGCCGTCTGACAAACAGTCTTTAACGCTCTGATACCTGCCGCTTTGAACCATTGCTTATTCATGCTCTCACCTCTTTTCCAAATCTTCAATTCTGTGGTTTGCCACTTTGATTTTTTCGTCCTGAATCTCGTTATGCTGTTCCAGCTTGTAGGTTCGCTCAACCAGATTGTTGTGCTTGTCCACCTTTTCTTCAAGCTGTGTCAGCCGATATTCAAGCAAATTCCTTGTGTTTTCGTTCTGATAGTGATTGCTGATAACGCAAACCACTATCGCCGCCAGGGCGGATATAACCGCCGCCAAAATCGTTGTCCAATCCATAATAAACCGCCTTTTAATTAATAAGCAATTACACAAGTTCCTGCCGCACCGTCGCCGCCGCCGCTACTGTTCATATAAGCACCACCACCGCCTGCACCGGGCAAACTGCCGTTTTGCGCAGCGGCGTTTTTGGTCCCGCCTGCGCCGCCTCCGCCTGCACCGCCTGCCGCCGCTGTGGCTTTGGCTGATGTGGCGCCGCCTCCGCCGCCTCCGCCAAAGAGTTCATGCAAAATGGGGCAAAGGGCGCCTTGGTAAACCTTAAGCGTTTCAATGCCGCCCACACCGCCAAGAGAACTGCCGCCGTTTTCTCCGAGACCGCTGCCGCCGGCACCGCTTGCACTGTTGAGGGTCCCCTTGCCAACACCACCGCCGCCGCCTGCGCCGCCGTCCCCGCCTTTACCGAGAGTATCATCCTGGGAAGAAGACCAGCCATGGCCGCCGCCTTTGCCGCCCGCAACAGACAAATAAGAGCCAAAACGGCTTACGCCGCCGTCCCCACCGTCGGCGTTTCTTTTGCCGCCCGCGCCGCCTGCGCCTATTTCAATGTCGATAACCTCCAGTTCCTCAACCTGAATTCTTTTGGTTACTGCGTAACCGCCGCCGCCACCGCCGCCACCTGCGGAATATCCCGCACTGCTGCTGGAACCGCCGCCTCCGCCGCCTCCGCCAATTAAGTAAACAATAACCCACTTGACACCCATGGGAACCTCCCACTGCGCCGATGTGTCAAAAACGGCAATTTCGGTCGGTGCAATCAACGCCTCCAATGTCGCTTTATTAATTGGCGTACCTGCCTCAGTAGGTTCGTCCGCATATTCCACAGTTGCGTAATATGCCGAACCGTTTTCCGGCGTAATCTTTTTTCGGTTGGGCTGCGTTGGTATTCTGTCTAAAATTTCAATCATCTGTAATCATCCTCCCCGCTGTAAAATGTATCGCTGTATCGATATGCCGCTATCATGCTTTGCAGCAAAAAATGAACGTCCTCTATTATTTTTTCAATATCGTTCGCACGGTCGTATCTGTTGAAATTCGGCGGTGTTTTCGGCGTTGATTTAATAATTGCCAATGCCCCTCGCAGCCTTTCAACGTCCTCTAAATAATTGCGCAAATCCGACAGATAAAACATATCCGTTTTTTGCCAATTTGTTTTTGCCGTTATCAGAACACCGTAACCGTTTTCCGTCAAAATATCATTAACATAAATCAGAGCCGAGCCCACACGATTCAAATCGCTTGCGTTATAGGCTCCCTTTAAGTCTGTCAGGTATTCCGCTTTTTCCGCTGCCGTTGCCGTGCCGTTTGCAATTTTTTCCGCCAAGCTTTTTACAAGCTGTACGTCCTCCTGCGTTCTGTCTGTAATCAAATGCAGTCCGTAATAAACTGTTGTTGACATTTCATAAGATAGACCGTTTGCCTTTACCGCCGTAATCTCAATTTTGTAAATATCGTCTGCAGAACGGGCAGCAGATGTGTTCCACTGCCCATCCCCCATAAACTGCCAGGTTACGGCGTCTCCGTTTACCGTGCCGCTGATATAAACGACATCCGTTTCCAAAGCAAGAGTTAATTCCCGTGTCTCTGTCATAGGCTACCCCTCGATAACCACGCTGATCACGACCGTCTTGCCTGCGTCCACAGGGTTCGGAGTTACCGCTGCGGAAGCAAAAACAGGCACAGAAGTGTCAAGAGTTACGTTTTTGGTAACCTCGGAAATTTTGCCCGCACTGTCTGTCGCTGTAACAACAATAGTATTTTCACCATTAGCAAGATTTACCGTTTTACTGAAAGAACCGTTGTCATTCACCGTTACGGTCCCTTGGTCAGTACCGTTCAGCTTGATTTTAACCGTAACAGGCGAAGAAGTAATATCGTTGGTTGTCCCCGAAACAATACAGGACGCCGCATTGGTGATAAGATTGTCAGTAGGAGTAATAACATTCAAGACCGGCGGTACCGTGTCCACTTTAAAGGTTACGGATTTTTGCACAGCCGCATTGCCGTCGTGATCCTTGCAGTCAACTGTAACCGTATGACTGCCGTCGGATAAAGATGCGGAGGGTGTCAAAACAAGGCGATAGCCGTTGGTGATTGCGGTGCTTGTATAATTTGTTGCCGCAGTTCCGTCAATTTTACAAACCAGAGTATCCAAATCAACACCGCTGCCGTTTACCTCATCAACAACAGTGAATGTAACAGGCTGCTGGTTATTGGTTACATAAGAATTGTTGGACGGACTGATAACGGTA
>JAHZFN010000251.1:0-5269 GCA_019421315.1 Peptococcaceae bacterium
CCTCGTTTTTTTCACCCTGAAAATAAAGCACGGGGTGCAGAGCCTCTTTGTTCTTGTTCATATACGCCACAAAGTCGGAAATACCGCCGTGGTGGTGCCATGTGTAGCTTTTGCCGTCCCGTTCGTCGTTCAAAGTAATCGTTACGTTGCGGTTGAGGAAAGAAAGCTCACGCAGGCGGTTTGCCAGCGTATCACGGTCGAAAACCGTGGTTTCGGTGAAAATTTCGGCATCGGGTTTAAAGGTTATGGTTGTGCCTGTGCGGTCAACGGCTTCGTGCTTTTGCAGTTCGCACATAACCTTGCCCCGTGCATATTCCTGAGTCCAGCGGAAGCCGTCTCGGCAGATTTCCACCTGCAGCCATTCGGAAAGGGCGTTTACAACGGAAAGACCAACGCCGTGCAGACCGCCGGAAACCTTGTAGCCGCCTGCGCCGAATTTACCGCCGGCATGCAAAATGGTCAGCGTTGCTTCGACGGCGGGCTTGCCTGTTTTCTCGTGAATGTCAACGGGAATACCGCGACCGTTGTCGCTGACACGGATAATGTCACCCGGCAGAATTGTAACCTCGATGGTGTCGCAAAAGCCTGCCAGCGTTTCGTCAATGCTGTTGTCCACAATTTCATAAACCAGATGGTGTAAACCTCTGGGTCCTGTTGAACCGATATACATACCGGGGCGGCGGCGAACAGCCTCCAACCCCTCCAAAATTTGAATTTGATCGGCGCCGTAATCGGCGGCATCGGGTGTTGTATCGGCATCAAGAACAGTGTCGCAGCCCTCAAAAGCAACGTCCTCTTCCATACTCATATCGTCGTCAACTGCAGCGGGAGCTTTTTCTTCCGTTTCTTCCACGGGCAATTCCAACGGCTCTAATTCTTCATTGTTTTTTTTATTTTTTTTCGCCACAAATATACCTCCGTTTTTTTATTAACCTCTGTGTTTGTTAAACTTCGTATTTATCTCACTTAAAGTATGATAGCTCGCAAAATCTTCTATTGCGCTTTTTTTATTGACCTCTCTATTTGTTAAACTTCGTATTTATCTCAGCTAAAGTATGATAATTCGCAAAATCTTTTATTGCGCTTTTTTATTAACCTCTCTATTCTTTAAACTTTGTACTTTTCTCGGCTAAAGTATGATAATTCGCAAAATCTTCTATTGTGCTTTTTTTATTAACCTCTGTGTTTGTTAAACTTCGTACTTCAGCTCGCTTACCTTTGCAAATTCGATGAAGCCTTTTACCGAATTTAGTTTTTTGCGAACTTCTTCTTTATTTTCTTTATTTAATTCTAACTCATCTTTTTTGTCCGTTTTTAAGCTTCAAAGCGAGCCTTTTTTCAGATTATTAACCACTGCCGTCTGTTTTCCGCCAAGCATAAAAAAAATAAACCGCTTTCTGCAAAATATTTTTTTATGCAAAAACGAAAAAAAATATATTTCTTCTTATAATATGCTTATTAATATTATTATAGCATATTTTTATAAAAAAAACAAGGTTTAGCAGGCACTTGTTATTAAAAACCGCCGCATTTGCCCCATATTCCGCCTGTGAGAGGTTTTTCCCGATTTTTTGATATTTTTCGATAGTTTTTTAATATTTTTTAATTTATATACATCTTTTCCTTTCAAAATTTGCCTTTGCGGCGGGCTTTTTCGTCAAAACTTTCGGCAAAAAATCACGCTGCAAAGAAAGCCTTTGCCGAAGCCGCAGAATAAAGCAGAAAAACCCCGCCGATTGACAGTTGCTGCTTGTTGTAGTATCATAATAACCGATTGGAAACAAAAAATTTACATGAACGTTACCGCAAAAAACTTACAAAAAATCGGAGATAAAATTATGGAAAAAAGCATTAAGGAGCATATCGAAGAGCTTTTTGCCGATATACCTTTGACAGAAGAAACCGAGGAAATCAAAAAACAAACCATGCGCAAAGCCCTGGATTGTTACCACGATGCCGTGGTTGAGGGTAAAAAGCCCGAAACCGCCTGCAAAAAGGCAATCGACCAAATAGGCGACGTCAAGCTTTTGGTGGAACATCAAAACAGCATCAGCCAAAGGCGGGCGGACAGCATTTTTACCAAAGCCGACGTCCGCAAAAGCAAGCATAAGCAGGGGCTTCTGATGGGCGCTGCCGTTTTTCTTTATATCAACTGTCTGACGCCTTCTTTTTGGACGAACAGCCTTTTGGCGCCTGTTTTAATTTTCCTTTTGGCAGCCGCAGCCACGGTTCTGATTGTTTACAACAAAAACACCAAGCTGCCCCAATACACAGGCGTTGATTTGAGCCAAGAGGAAAAAACCGCAATCAACAGAAAATCGGCGATTATCAAAGCTCTGGGGATAATTTTTTGCGTTTTTGCCGCAATTCCCGCTTTTTTACAGTCAAAGCTGCTCTTTTCCGACAGTCTGCTCAACACCGTGCTTTTTTTAACGGTGGGTGTCGGCGTCGGTCTTTTGGTTTACAACAAATGCGGCAAAATTTATTATACGGACAAAACAGCCTTGATTAACCAATCCTACGAAAAATGGGAGGCGGAAAAAACTCCCGAAAGCCGTCGTCTGCGCAGCTGCCGCTGTGTTCTTTGGCTGGCGGCGGTCGCCCTTTATCTCTGCCTGAACATGACAACGGCGGCGCTTTTTGCAACGTGGCTGGTTTTTGCCGCCGCCCTTGCCGTTGACCGTGTTTTGAAAAACATTATTGCAGAAAAAAACAAAACGAAAACCATTATTTTTGCCGTTCTCGCCGTTATTATCGTTTTGCTTTTGGCGGCGGGCATTATGATAGGCACAAGCAACAAAAACCTTGACAGCATAAATTTGGGGTCAGGCAACGTCAGCTATGAAAACGCCGATATGTACAGCGTCGGCAACGTTTCTCTCGAACAGGACATAACGGATTTTGAAATCAACTGGACAGACGGCACCGTGGACATCGCCGCCTACGACGGCGACACTTTGGAAATTACCGAGGACGGGGATTTTTCCGACCAAGCCAAGCTGAGATATTACCAAAGCGGCGGCAAGCTGATCGTGCAGTACTGCAAATCAAATATCGGCATTTCCTCCGACATTCCCCACAACAAAAAGCTGCAAATCAAAATTCCTTCAAAATCTGTAGCTAAAATCAACGAAATTAAAATCAGCACAACCTCCGCCCAAGTTCAAACAAGCGGCATTAAAGCAAAAACAGTAACCGTAGACAACATTTCAGGCTCCTTGAGCTGCGCCGACACAACGGCGGAAACCTTAAAATTCAGCTCTGTTGCCGCCGGCTGCACCTTTGAAGGCGTTTGCGAAAACCTGATTTTTGACACAACATCGGGCAATTTAGCAGCCGTCTTTAGCAAACAGCCAGCTTCCCTCAAGGCAAGCTCGCTTTCCGGCAACGTATCCCTGAACCTGCCTGCCGACAGCCAAGGCTTTACGGCGGTTCTTTCCAGCCTCAGCACCGATTTTGAAACGGATTTCTTTGTTACGGAAAGCAAAAAAGGCTATTCCTTCGGTGACGGCTCCGCTCTTTACAATGTAGACACAATCAACGGCAAATTCAGCATTATGCAGAGCAAATAATTTTTTAATAATTATGCGTTTATAAAAAAAGTCATTATCCGAAAAGATAATGACTTTTTTGTTTGCCGTTAAATCCGCTATTTTAATAAAATGTTATTTAATAAAATAAGATTATTATATAAAGCAAAAAAGCAAGCTTAAAAAAGCTTGCTTTTTCTGATGGTACGCCGGGCGGGATTCGAACCCACGACCTTTTGGTTCGTAGCCAAACACTCTATCCAGCTGAGCTACCGGCGCATAAACACTCTGATTATAAGGTTTCGACATTGCTTTGCAAAATCCTGCCAACCAAAGCATTTTTTTATTAAAAATTTTTTTAATAAAAATGGCGGAGAGCAAGGGATTCGAACCCTCGATACAGCTTTTTAACCGTATACTCGCTTAGCAGGCGAGCGCCTTCGACCGACTCGGCCAACTCTCCATGTTTTCTTTTCGTTTTTTTACCTCTCTGTTGTGCCTCGCCATCAAAACAAATGGCGGAGAGGATGGGATTCGAACCCATGACACATTGCTGTGCGACGGTTTTCAAGACCGCTCCGTTATGACCACTTCGGTACCTCTCCGTACAGCACCTTCAAGAGGTACTAATCCAGTATACACAAAACTAAATAAAATGTCAAGGTTATTGCGAAAATTTAATGATTTTTTTTATTTTCCGCCGCTAATCAAAAAAATTTTGCCGCCAAAAAATTGCTTCCCCGCAAAATTATTTGATTATATTCAGCCGAATTTTGCCATACCGCTGATTTTTAATTTATCTCTATTTATTTTAATTTATCTTTTAATAAGTTACTTTGTACTTAATATTTTCTGTTTTTGCCAAAAATTTCAGCGCTTTTTCCTTAAAAAGTTCGTTGTCCGCCGAGCTGAAAAATTCAACTTCGCCCTTTTCGTTTTCCCTGTTCAGCAAATTTTCCCTTGTCAAATGAGCAGCCAGGTTTCTTGCCGTTCCCAAATTGCCGTCGTACAATTTGGCTTTGGGGTACATATCATGCAGAATATCCCGCAGAAAAACGTAATGGGTACAGCCCAAAACAAAAGAGCCGTCATAATTTTCGTTCGCCAAAGCGTCAAGATTTTTTTTCAGATATTCCTCAATCTGCCTTTGGTTTTCCTCTTCCGTCAAGCCTGCTTCGTTTTCCACCAAATCCATCAAGCCGGGGCAGGCAATGTTTTTTATGTCCGCCTTTTCCCTGTTATCCTCAATCAAGCGTATTGTGTTTTCGGCGTGCGCCGTTATGGGCGTGCTTAAAAGAATAATCCTCTTTTCCCCGCAGTTAACAGCCAGCTGAACGGCAGGCTCCATGCCCAATATATCAATCTCCGTATACTTTCCTCTCAAATATTTAACTGCGGCAGACGTCGCCGTGTTGCAGGCGATAACAATCATCTTCGCACCCTTTTCCAAAAGCAAATCTACAATATAAGCCGCTCTTTTTTCAACAAATTCTCTGCTTTTTTCGCCGTAGGGGGCGTTTGCCAAATCTCCGAAAAAAATAAAATCCTCCTGCGGCAACAGCTGCATCGCCAAATGCAAAAAGCTGATTCCGCCGACGCCCGAATCAAAAACAGCTATTTTCCCCTTTTCACAAACCCCCATTTTTTATTGACCTCTCTATCTGTTAATCTTCGTATTTACACCCGCTAAAGTATTATAATTCGGCAAAACCTATTATTTTGTTGATTTCTATATCTGA